>CBIGXK010000367.1:0-3622 GCA_966193805.1 uncultured bacterium
CTATTAAACGGGCAACTTTATTGCTTGATAATGTAGCCGAACAAGCCATCGGCCTCATCTTTGGGGCCGGCGGCAAAATAAAGACGGTTCGGGTCAATGGCGGTGGCCGTTGCGGGAGGAAAAGTAATGGCCCACAATCCTTCGATAGCAATGGGCCTGCCCCTGCTCTTCAACTGTCCAAGGCAGGTACCACCTTCGGTGTACACGTTAATGTAGCCGTCGCCGAAGTTGCCGATAAGAATCTTGCTGCTGCCGGAAGTTTTGCCATTTTCCATATCGTCCCAATCGTTCTCCACGTCCCTGAAAAATGAGGCCGGCGCCTTGGCTATGCCCCAGGGTGCATTCAATGGTCCCTGAGACGCAAAGCGCTTCACAAAATCGCCATTGGGTTTGAAGATGCTTACATATCCCAATCCTTCACCAGGCTGATCCTCGCCGTCTTCCCCAACTTTCGCATAGGTCACATATATCCATCCGTCCACACGCTGAACATTGAACGGCGCGAACCCTGCGGGGATGCCGGGATCGGTGAACGACATCGAAACCGGCGCAAACTGGCCATCCCACACCTCCACCTTTCCGGCCCGGAAGTCGGCGGCATACAGGTACCGGGAACCGTCCACACTGTCGAGAGTAAGTCCGGTGTAGGCCGAAGTTTCGGCATTATTTTTAATGAGCTCGGCATTGTCGCCGGAAGCCGGGTTCCAGCCGGACAGTACGCCGTCAACGCCAACAAAAATGAATCGGGCCGCTGCGCCGCCACTCAATTGAAAATCGGCGCTGCCGTTAAAAACGATTCCGGTGGGATTGCCGCCCGTCGGTCCGCCGGGAGAAGGAACATTGACCGGTGGCCTTACAGGCACACCTTCCTTGTCGTACAAGGCGCTTACGTGACCGGCCTGCGAGTTTACCCAGGCAATGCCATTGGGACTAAAAGCGATTCCCCATGCATTCAGTTGCAGCGGGTCGGTGTTGGGCGCCCCGTACTCCTGGTTGTTGTCAACAAGGTTAACCTGCGTGAAATGCTTCAGTGTTGGGTTGAACCGGTCGAGTTTCCGGCAGGATGAAACGAAAGTGAGGGTACAGAGCAAGATCAGGCCCGCAAAATAAAACTGCAAGCCCGGAGACTGGTGATTTCTTTTCATACGCAGTTTTTTAAAAGTGAAGGATGAGGGCGGAATAAAAGCGTATGATAATACGGCCGGGTGTTTTGCCAGGTTGCGGTGTTCTTTAAATTTAAATTTATTGGAGCGCAGGTGTTTTTCAGAACACCGCCGCTCTCACCAGCATGCCCACCACCAGGGCGATGACGATACTCATGAGTGTGCCGATCACCAGGTATTCGGTTTTCACTTCCGGCCTGTCCTTTTCGTTGAACCTGATGATGCCCTTGGCGGCAATGAGCAGGCTGATCGCGGCATATTGGCCGAGAAGCACAAAAATGAAAACGATCATCCGCTCGATGATGCCTATCCATTTGCCGGCGTTTTCGAGGCTTTCGGGGTTGTTGATCTTCTCGCGCCACGTTTTTGTGAGCTGCCCAATGAGGATGCCCGCCGGCGTTGTAAGGGATATCACCGCAAGAACGACTACCCAGAAAGTATCGTTGAAGCCGATCAATTGCGCGGCGCGAAGCGTATCCTGCGGCGTGAGAAAGTAAAAGTACCAGCAACCGGCTATCACAGCGATGTGCAGCAACTGGTCGATGATAAAGTAGATGGCCTTTTCGGTGCGGTAAGACTTCCAGCCGTCGATAAGAATATGAGTGACGAATATCACGGCGGCGGCGGGCCAGTAACGGGGGCCGATGAAAAGCAGCGCCGCGATGCCGGTGATCGCTCCGTGCAGGTACAATTTACCCGAAGCAAAATGTTTGGCGTTGCGGTTGCTCACCCAGCTCTTCGGCTGCAGCACGAAGTCGGTAAGCAGGTGCGACAGTAATAATTTCATGAGCCATATCTCTCCAATCATAAGGACGCAAGTTGCACAAGTCTGTTGTAATTGTTCAATATCTTATTGATTTCCTCCCATCGGCCGGCGGTTACGTGTTGGCTGATGGTGCTTTTGGACCGCTTTAAATTTTCCGCCGCCTGCTGCTGGTTGTTGCCGTTCAGCAGTTCCAGTACAACTTCCGCCTGCTTTGGTGTCATCTCTCTATAGATCGAATTTATGTAATCGGACATCACTTCGAAGGCGAGTGCCGTTATTTTATTTTCGGTTACGATTATCAGCCTGCCTTCGGTTTTTTGCAGCGCGTCGAGTGCCCGGCCCGAAATTAAAAATGCTTCTCCTTTTGCAGTGGCCAGCGACCCGATGGGCGACACCACTTCGCCTATGCCGATGCTGACGCGCACGTCTGTCAACACCTTGTCGGCATTGGGATCGAGCGCGATGGCCGCCGTTCGGCACAGGAGGGCGGTTTTCAGCGCCTCACCGGCATCATGCAGGTATGTTTGAAAACTGTCGCCGCGAAAGAACTCGTGCCGGTGGCCCTTCATAATCGTGTCGAGAATGTTCAGGAGTTTCTTTTCCTGCTGTGGAGGCAGAAGTGTGGAGTTCACGATATCGCCCGTAAGTACTGCCGGCATGTCAAATAGTTTGTTCAAATATACGAACTTTTAAATAATCCGTACAATTTACCGAACTTTTAAATAGTTCGTATCGTTAGGCGAACAAAAGGCCGGCAGACAAAAAAAGAGCAGCTTGCGCTGCTCTATAAAGGAAAGGTTCAACGATTATTCGTATTTGACGGCTTAAAATTAAATGGTGTTTTATGGAAATTACCCCGTATAACTTCTGGAATATTACCGTAGAACTACGGTATTTTTAATAGCAATTCGGGAGCATCTTCGCTGCGGATTGTCATTTTTAACCCTTTAACCAATTGATTATGTCACAGACCAATCATGAAATCACACTGGAACAGGCTGTTGCCATGGTATCCCGTTACCGGAAGGCGCTGCCCTCCATGCTGCAAACCGCCTACACAGGATCGCTGCCCTTTGCCGAAACGTTCGACAAGGCCGTATTCGAAAAACTAACGTCCGTCACCGGGTGCCGCTCCATTCGTTCTTATCTTGGCCTGGATGAAAAAAACCAAATAACCATGATATTTACGGCTGTGGATGACAAGAACAACGACATCCTGCCCGACCAGGGAGGGTCGTTATTCGAATTCGGCGACCGTTGTCCGCCGATATGCGGCGTCGGACCGCTTAACCCATCAACTACATGATGCATCACCTAAGCATGTACAGTGGTCTTTACAGCATTGCTCTTGCTGCGTTGATCGGATTGGCCCGGTTTCCAAAAGTTCACAAAACGTTCCATCCGTTTATTTTTTTAGTGACGGTAGCGCTGGTAACCGAAATCGCTAACCGTGTAACTATAGGCTATTACCAGGGGAGCAATGCTGTAATCACCAACATATATGGTCTTATTGAATACCTGTTCTGGTTATGGCAATTTTACAACTGGAACGCGTTCAAAAAGGGGTCGCGAAGCTTAATGGTCCTGCTGCTGCTTCCTACCGCAGTGTGGATAACGGAAAACGTAATACTGGGAAAGCTGTCCACTTTCAGCTCGGGCTTTGCCATCCTTTATTCTTTTTGCGTGGTATTTC
>CBIGXK010000368.1:0-3614 GCA_966193805.1 uncultured bacterium
TTGAATGAGCAGGGTTCCACCGAGGGGCAGGTCGACATCTCAACAGCGGCCATTACGGTCACTTACACGCTCGAGGTGTACACGTCGAATGATGTGCTGATGGGTACAAAGAATTTCAGCATTGAAGAGTTTGTTCCGGACAGGATCACGGTGAGCGCCTCGCTGGATAAGCCCTTCCTTTCTGCGGGACAGTCTGCAACCCTTGCGCTGGGCGCCGTTAATTTTTTTGGTCCGCCTGCTGCCGGCCGGAACTATGAGCTGGAAATACAATTGAGGGCAACTGCCTTTCGTCCAAAAAAATATCCTGATTTTATTTTCGGCATAGAAAGTCAGGGCTTGTCGCTCGACAAAGTGATCAGGCAGGGCAAACTGGATGAAAAGGGAAAAGCAGCGGAGCATTATGAGATACCGGAGATGTTCAAAAATAACGGGTTGCTGAGGGCCAATTTTTACACCACTGTGTTTGATGAAACAGGAAGGCCGGTAAGCCGGTTGGTAACGACGAATGTGTATACACAGCAAATTTTTCTCGGCATTGGTGATGACGGTTATTGGTACTATCCCCTGAATCAAAAAGTGAATTTTCCGTTGATCGCACTGGACAAAGATGAGAAACTGATGAGTGGGGCAAAAGCCGTGGTGAAAATGATCAAGCACGAATACAGGACGGTTTTGTCGAGGTCAGGAAGCTACTTCAGGTACGAATCGCAGGAAGACGACAAGGTGATATCCGAGCAAACCGTTACGGTAAGCGGCGATAAAACTGTTTATGCGTTTGTGCCGCGCTCGCCGGGAAACTATGAGATAAGGGTGTCGCTTCCGGGCGCCGGTGGATATGTGAGCCGCAAATTTTATAGCTATGGCGCTTGGGGCAGTGAAAATAATTCGTTCGAGGTGAACACGGAAGGGAGCATCGATATTGAAACCGATAAGTCGGTTTACAACGCGGGCGACAAGGCGAAAATTCTTTTCAAAGCGCCTTTCAACGGGAAGATGCTGGTGACCATCGAGCAGGACAAGGTGCTGTCCTATCAATATGTAAAGGTTGAAAAAAGAACGGCTTCCGTTGATGTGACCATCGGCAATGAGTACCTGCCGAATATTTTTGTCACCGCAACGCTGGTCAAACCACATGCCGTCAGCGATATCCCCTTGACCGTTGCCCACGGGTTTCAAAATATCAAAGTGGAAGATAAAGCGAGAATGAATAAGGTGCAGATCATCGCTGCAAAGTCGTCGCGGTCGGCCAGAAACCAGGAAGTGACCGTGAAAGCAGCGCCCGGAAGTTATGTTACGCTTGCCGCTGTTGACAATGGCGTGCTGCAGGTAACCGATTTTAAGACGCCAGACCCATATGCATATTTTTATTCTTCCCGCGCGCTTGGTGTTGACGCGTATGATCTGTATCCCTATTTATTTCCCGAAGTAAGGGGGCGATTAAGCAGCACGGGCGGCGACGGCGAAATGGACATGCAGAAAAGGGTGAACCCTATGCCATCGAAAAGGGTGCAAATTGTTTCTTACTGGAGCGGTATTCAGAAAGCTAACGGTAACGGACAAGCTAAATTTACGTTTAATGTTCCGAAGTTCAGTGGACAGATCAGGTTGATGGCCGTTGCCTACAACAATAACACTTTCGGCTCTGCAGCGTCTGCCATAACTATCGCTGATCCGATCGTTATCAGCTCGGGCATGCCGAGATTTTTAAGTCCCGGCGACTCGCTCACTGTTCCGGTAACCATCACCAACACTACAAATAAAACAACGGAAGGACAGGTGACGCTGAAAGGTTCCGGCCCGCTGCATGTCATCGGCAATATCTCCCAAAAAATATTTCTGAATGCGAATGCGGAAGTCAGGGCAGTGTTTACCGTTGCGGCTTCGCCGTCAATAGATACGGGAAGGTTAACTGTAAGTGTGCAGGCGGCGGGAGAAACATTTACCAATGAAACGGCCATAGGCGTACGGCCCGCATCGCCGCTGCAAATGGTGACAAACAGCGGATCCATAGTGGGAGGCGCAACTCAACGGATAAATATACGGGCCGCCGATTTCCTGCCTGGTACCGTGGAGCACGAGATAGTGGTAAGCCGCAGTCCCATGCTCGAATCGGCCGAACAACTGCGCTACCTGGTGCAATATCCGTATGGCTGTACAGAACAAATTATTTCTGCGGCTTTTCCTCAATTGTATTATGGTGACCTGGCCAGGCAGTTGTCTGGCGAACCGAACACCGAAAATGTGAACAGGAACATTATCGAGGCGATAAGAAAAATTAAATTGAGGCAACTGTACAATGGGGCCTTAACGTTGTGGGACAACGAAGGCGTGGCACACTGGTGGACCACCATCTATGCCGCCCATTTTTTACTGGAGGCGAAGAAAGCAGGGTTCGATGTGGACGACAATTTGCTCGGAACAATATTGAACTACGTTAACAGCCGGCTTAGAAATAAAAGCACGATCGATTATTATTACAACCGCGACCAGCAAAAGAAGATTGCGCCAAAAGAAGTTGCCTACAGCCTGTATGTATTGGCATTGGCGGCGAGGCCAAATGTTTCTGCGATGAATTATTACAAGGCCAATACTGAGATGCTCAGTCTCGACAGCAAATATTTATTGAGCGTTGCCTATGCGGTTGCGGGCGATAGAAATAAATTCAGTGATCTGTTGCCTTCATCTTTCAGTGGAGAAGTATCAGTGCCGCAAACGGGCGGCAGTTTCTATTCTCCCATTCGTGATGAAGCCATTGCCCTGAACGCATTGATCGATGTTGATCCGGGGAACGCACAAATTCCCCTGATGGCAAAACACGTGGCGGAACAATTAAAAGAAAGAGAGTGGTACAGCACACAGGAATGTGCGTTCAGTTTTCTTGCACTCGGGAAACTGGCACGGTCGGCAGAAAAGTCAACCGTCACAGCCGTGGTGAGACACGAAGGAAAGACGATAGCGGAATTCAAAGGCGGCGAAATCCAATTTCCTGTTGCGGAAACAGGTGACAATTATCTCGAGGTCGTTACAAAGGGCCAGGGAAGATTGTATTATTACATGCAAATGGAATGCATCAGCGCCACAGGTAATTATACCGAAGAGGACAGGTTCATCAAAGTGCGTCGGCAATTTTTTGACAGAACCGGAAGAAAGATCAACGGCCAGTCATTTTCGGTAAACGACCTTGTCATTGTGCAGGTGAGCCTCGAGCGGGCATTCAGCGGCAATGTCGATAATATTGTGATTACCGATGTACTGCCTGCCGGATTTGAAATAGAAAATCCACGGACGAAGGAAATACCCGGTATGGAATGGATCAAAGATGCTGATGAACCCGTGGCGATGGATGTGCGTGACGACCGGCTTAATTTATTTGTTGACCTTCGTGCCAACAGGCAGGTGTATTATTATGCAGTAAGGGCCGTGTCGCCCGGAGTATTTAAGCTGGGACCCATTGGTGCAGATGCGATGTATAACGGCGAATATCATTCGTATAATGGGGGAGGAGTGGTGACCATTAACCCGTAGGTGCTGGCAGCAAAAAAAAGCACCACGGATGGGTGGTGCAAAAAAATAAAAAAACCCCTCGGCTTGCGCTTCGGTGGAAAACCGTTTAT
>CBIGXK010000369.1:0-3607 GCA_966193805.1 uncultured bacterium
GCCCATTGCCCGTCATCTCTTCCTCAGCTCCTCGATCATCTTCGGCACCACCTCGAACGCATCGCCAACGATACCGTAATCTGCGGCTTTGAAAAAAGGCGCCTCGGGGTCTTTGTTGATCACCACAATCACCTTGCTCCTGTTTACACCCGCCAGGTGCTGGATGGCGCCCGATATCCCTATGGCCATGTACAGGTTGGGCGCAATGGCGAGGCCCGTTTGGCCTACGTGTTCGTGGTGAGGCCTCCATCCCGCATCGGTCACTGCCCGGCTGCAGGCCGTTGCGGCGCCCAGCAGTGACGCCAGCTCTTCGATCATCTTCCAGTTTTCCGGCCCCTTCAGGCCCCTGCCGCCGCTTACCACGCGCTCGGCCTCGCTCAGCGGGATAGCGCCCGACAATTTGTTAACCGCCTGCACTTTTGTTCTGGCCGGCGCCGGCGCTACCGTCAGCGCCACCACTTCGGCCGTGCCGCCGTTCCCGGAGGCCTGAAAGGAATTCGGGTTCAGCGAAATGATTTTTATGTCGGTATTCACGGCAATGTTCGCAAACGCTTTTCCCGAGAATACATTTTTTTTCACCACAAATCCGTTTGACGTATCCGGCAGTCCTACCGCGCCCGCCACCAGGCCGGCCTTCAATTTTGCCGAAACCCGCGGGGCAATGGCCCTGCCGTGCAAATTTTGCGAGAAGATGATGACCTTCGCACCAATGTCTTCCGCAACCTTGCAAATGATATTCGTGTATACCTCGCCGTCAGGATGGTCGAGAGAAGCATCATTGGCATGATGTATTTTGCCGACACCATATTTGCCCAGTGCGGCAACGTCGCCGTTGAAGGTGCCGAGCAAAACGCCTTCTGCTGTGGTTCCCAATTGTGCCGCCACCTGCGCACCGTAGCTCATCACTTCGGGAGTTGTTTTCTTCAGCGTACTTTCCGACTGATCGAGGAATATTAAAACCGGCATAGCTTGTTTTTAAGTTTGATGAAATCAAATGACCTTCGCTTCTTCATGCAGCAGCCGCAGCAATTCTGCGGGGTTGTCGGCAGGAACGAGCTTTACACCTGCCTTAGCCGGCGGCAGCTCGAATGAAACGATGCTGGTCAGCGGTTCCGCAGCTACGGGTTCACTCACCTTCAGCGGTTTTGTACGCGCACCCATGATGCCTTTCATATTCGGTATTCTTTGTTCTGCCATTCCTTTCTGACAGCTTACCACCAGCGGCAGTGATGCCTCCACCACCTCGTCGCCGCCTTCTATCTCACGATGAAGCGTAGCCGAGGTGCCATTCAGCTCAAATTTTGTGGCAAGGCTGATAAACGGTAATCCCAGCAGCTCAGCCAACATTCCTCCTACGGATGAACTGTTATAGTCAATGGTTTCTTTCCCTGTAAAAATGAGATCGTAATTACCCTCTTTTGCCATCCCGGAAATCTGAGCGGCCACATAGTAGCTGTCGTGTGGCGTGGCATTAACGCGGTATGCTTCATCGCCGCCGAGGGCCAGCGCCTTCCTGATGATGGGTTCGGTATCGGCGGCGCCAACAGTTACCAGGTGGATGATGGTGGAAGGATCTTTTTCCTTCAATTCAATCGCGCGCACGAGGGCGTACCATTCGTCGTACGGATTAATTATCCATTGCACGCCGGCATCTGCGAATTTCGTATTGTTATCGGTGAAGGCTATTTTTGCCGTGGTGTCTGGCGTTTTGCTGATACAAACCAGGATCTTCATAATGTAAGCATTTATAAAGTTGTTTATGCAACTAAACCCTGCAAACCAAAAGAATTTTCATCATATAAACAATTTTTAGGCGAAGAAATGGATAGAATTGAGAAGATAAAGGAGATGCTGCTCGCGAATGCTGATGATTCTTTTTTGAAGCATGCCCTGGGACTGGAATATATCAAACTCGGCAAGGAGGAAGTGGCGCGCGGTTTATTCGAAGAATTGCTTGCGCATGATCCGGGGTATGTCGGTTCCTATTATCACCTGGCCAAGATTTTCGAGCGCAGGGGCGAAAATGAGCAGGCGATTGCATGGTACGAAAAGGGCATGGAAGCCGCCAAACGCGCGGGCGACAGGCACGCTTTAAATGAATTGACCGCCGCCTGTGAAGAGCTCACCAGTTGAATCACAAAAAATGTTGCTAACCGCATTCATCAATCATATCAGGGACAATCGCCTTTTTCAATCGCCCGGGCGGCTGCTGCTGGCGGTGAGTGGCGGTATTGATTCCGTTGTTCTCTGCGAGCTTTGCCATCGTGCCGGCTATCTCTTTCATCTCGCCCACGTCAATTTTCAACTGAGGGGAAAGGAAAGCGATGAAGACGAGCTGCTGGTGCGTCGCCTTGCCGAACAATACAACGCGCCGCTTTACGTAAAGAAAATCGACACTAACACCTACGCGGAAACGAACAATCTTTCGATACAGGTGGCCGCCAGGGAACTGAGATACGCCTGGTTCAATGAGTTGCTCAATGAAGAACTCAGGTACGTGGTCACGGCCCATCATGCAGATGACAACATTGAAACCGTGCTGATGAATTTCTTTCGCGGCACGGGTATCACCGGACTTCGTGGTATGCTTCCCGTTACAGGCAATATTGTTCGTCCGTTGCTCCCCTTTCATAAAGAGGAGTTATTCAGGTTTGCCATGGAAAATAAATTGATGTGGCGCGAGGACAGTTCAAATGCGTCAGAAAAATATTCGCGCAACAATTTTCGACACACCATCATACCGGCTATCAGCAAAATCTATCCGTCGGTTGAGCAAAACCTGGTGAATAATATCCGGCGCTTTGCTGAAATCGAAGTGCTTTATCAGCAAGCGATCGCCATTCATAAGAAAAAACTGATTGAACAGAAAGGCGCGGAGGTGCATATTCCGGTGCTGAAATTGCTGAAGGCCGAGCCGCTGGAAACCATCGTGCACGAGATCATCAAAGATTACAGGTTTACCGCGCACCAGTCGGAAGAGGTGATTCGTTTGCTGAAGGGCAGGCAGGGAAGCTTTGTGCAGTCGCCCACGCATCGCATTATCAGGAACCGCGATTGGCTCATCATTACGCCGAACCGGCCGCCGGAGAGCCACCATGTGCTGATCAGCAAAGAGGAAGAGAAGATTGAATTTGCAGCCGGTGTGCTTGAAATGAAAATTGTTCCGGCCGGTAAGGTGAACCTCTCATCACTTCCGGGCTCGGCGTTTTTGGATGTAAAGAAGGTCACGTTTCCATTGCTACTGAGAAAATGGAGGCAGGGTGATTATTTTTATCCTTTGGGGCTGGCGAAGAAAAAGAAAGTATCGAGGTTTTTAATTGATCAGAAAGTTTCTCCCACAGACAAGGAAAATGTTTGGGTGTTGGAATCGGACAGGAGGGTATGTTGGATAGTGGGTATGCGCATTGATGACCGGTTTAAGGTAACGGATGGTACGAAGGAGGTTTTGGTTTTTAAGTTAAAATGAATTGGTTCTTAGTAAAAATGAAGGAGGTGTTGGTCTTAGTCTTAGTCTTAGTTAAAAGTTAAAGGTCCACCCCCGGCGCTTCGCGCCACCCCCGCCAGCGGGGGAAACATCTCCCGCCTCCCATCTCCCGCCTCCCATCTC
>CBIGXK010000370.1:0-3607 GCA_966193805.1 uncultured bacterium
CCACACTCACCATCGCCCATATACAAGACATAGACGAGGCCATCGCTGCCTGGTCGCGGATACTGAGGCCGGGCGGCGATCTTATCATCACCGATTTCCATCCGGAAACACTGGCAAAAGGTGGCACCCGCAGCTTCACCCGCCACGGCAAAACCTTTTCAGTCGTCAATTATATCCATCCGCTCGCCGAGGTGATCCGCACTTTCCATAAATACAATTTAATGGTATATACGAAAGCGGAAAGAAACATTGATGAGCGGGTAAGACACTACTACGCTTCACAAAACGCGCTGCCCGTGTATGAGCGGTTCAGGGGAACGCCCGTTATTTACGGAATGCATTTAAGGAAAACACATGCAGCTCAATAATGTGCATATCATGAACGCCGGGGAGGCCGTTTCCATCAATACGGAAAACGGAAAAATCACGGGCATACAACAGCACCCCTTCGCAAATGCTGCTGCGGAGATCAATTTTGAAAACGCCTTCGCCATTCCCGGGCTCATCAACTCGCACGATCACCTCGACTTCAACTGCTTTTCACCCTTTGGTGATAAAAAATATAATAGTTACAGGGAGTGGGGCCATCACATTCACCAGGATTTTAAAGAAGAAATTGATGACATTCTGCGTGTGCCGCGAAGGCTCCGCGCTTTGTGGGGCATGTACAAAAACCTGCTGGCGGGCATTACGACAGTAGTAAACCATGGCGATTTTCTCCACATCAGCAACCGCCTGATCAGCATCTTGCAGGATTCTCAAAGCCTGCACTCCGTAAGCTTTCAATCCAACTGGAAATGGAAACTGAACAACCCTTTGCTCAGGAACAGGCTATGCGTGATTCATGCGGGTGAAGGCGTTGATGAGCAGTCGACGGCAGAAATAGACCAGTTAATCAGCTACAATCTGCTGCGGCGAAAACTGGTGGGCGTGCACGGTGTGGCGATGAAAGCCAGCCAGGCAGAAAAGTTTGAGGCACTGATATGGTGCCCGGAATCGAACATGGTGCTGTTCGACAAACATGCCGAAGTAGAGGAGATAAGGGAAAACACTGTACTTCTTTTTGGAACAGACTCCACGCTAACCGCGCGATGGAACGTGTGGGAGCATTTACGCGTGGCCAGGTCGCTCAACAAACTTAGTGATGAGCAGTTGTTCGAAAGCATTACTGCATCGCCTGGCAAATTGTGGCGCACCAATGCCGGTGAATTACTGCCAGGCAGGAACGCTGATATCGTAGTGATCGAAAAAACACCGGGAAAAAGCGGGTGGGATGATGTGTTCACGACTAACCCTGAAAATATCCTGTTAGTATTGCACCAGGACAATATCAGGATGTTCGACAAATCAATTGCTTCGCAGGTTCCTCTAAACAGGAAAATGTTCACGCCCATCATCATCAATGGAAGAGTTAAATACGTTGAGGGCAATTTGGCCCACCTGGTGAATAGTATTCACCGGTTCAATGCAGGTATTTCTTTTCCGTTTGAGCTGTGTGCCTAAACCATTGGATAGGCCATCTTCTTTTTATGCTGATGCAGGTAATGCAAGAAATGAATATGGTACAGGTGTCCGTTGGCTGGTGACAAGGTCACCGCATTTAATTCCTTACCGAACAGCAGCATGTGGCTGCCTAAGTTCAGGGTACGCGTAATTTCGATTTCTTTATAGCTGTTTGCCCAGCCGGGAATGGGAAAGCCATAACACCCGGCATTCGTTACCGGGAAATCGTCAGCGGCCTTCTGCGGATCTTTGTGGTGCTTGCCAAGTTGATAGATGATATTCTTGTAAACATAAGGCACTTCCGACACCACCATCTTCCTTGTTGCGATGATACGGCGAAGCGTTGTATTGGTATGCCTGAGGCCAAATACATACACAGGTACACAGGGAACATCGCCCACAAGATCCATGGGAAAAATATTTTGATAATCACCGTCCCTGAAGGAAATGAGCCGCACCTTTCGCGGGTAACTGTACGCGGCTGCATAAGACTGCAACGTATAAAAATCCTGCTCAGGTTTTTTATAATGTTTGTAATACAGCAACCGCGTTTTAAGAAATCCCAGGTGATGAATCCGCGGGGTGGTAAGCCTCAACAGCAGGAGCGTGCCGGCATCATCTTCAATTTTTTCAAAAAAGTCCAGGTCAAGTTCCGCCACGGGCTGGCCAGTGCCGGCCGAATCATAAAAGAACATCCGGTATGTGGTGCTAACAGCGATTGCGTTGTTCGTCCAAATGCCAAAAATTACAGGCTTCAGGCACAACAGCCAATGCAGCGAGGAAACATCGGTCCTTTCCGTTCCGTTTTCGAGAAATACCTTTTCCACAATTTCGCCTTCAACGGTAACGGTTGCGTATTCCCTTACAGGAATATCTCCGAACAGTATTTTCCTGAGCAATTTTTTCATCGCCGTTGCAGGCATATCAAACGGAAGCCCGGGCCATAGAGTTGCTCCTGGTGCGAAAAATTGAAGTTATTTCGTACCGCCCTCCTGATATTTCGCATCGAATGGATATACACGAGCTGGCGGCTGTTGTTGTAATCAACAAAAAAGCCAACCGGTTCGCCGGTAATCAACGAGGTGAGTGTGGACCTGAAATTGGACCGCAATCTCTTTCCCAGCCCGTTCTCCAAAATGAGCGCCACCACCCAGCCGCCCGGTTTGACGACTGCCGCCAGCCTGTCGAAAACAAGATCTATATCCGGGATGCAGTTCATTACCGCAAAATTCGCGAGTACCGCGTCCACCCGCCTTTCCAGTGGAAATGAGGATGTCCAGGCCCTGAAATCGGATTCGTTGTCATCTAGAAAAAGAATAGACGCATCCGGCAGTTCGGCCCTGCTTCTTTTTATGGCAATCTCCCGCATGGCGGGCGACGGCTCACAAAAAATTACATGATACCTCCGGTTAGCGAGCCACTTGCTGTCCTGCCCCGTACCACCACCAAAATCGATGATGCACCCGCCTCTCACCAAAGACGTAAATACCTCGGCCACCCTCGACCGTACCGCCGCGTTGGCGGCATCCTCTTCCAGGATGGCATCATAGCCGGGCGCTATTGCATTGTAGTAAGCGATATTTTGCCTGGTGATCTCGGTATGGCTGGCCATGCGTGCGGCTTCGTTGTTTATAAAATTATCCAATTATGGTATATTGTCCATTCTGAACATGAACAGACATGCGGATCGTTTTCCTAAGCTATAATTTTTCTGCCGACATTCATGATCCGCAACAATGGTTTGAACGGATAAAATATTACCGCGGATGGCTGGAGTGCCTCGCTGCCACCCATACCGTGATTCGCATCGATCAGATCAACTACCTCGGGCACGCTGTTCATAACGGTGTAGAATATTGCTTCGTGAAGGGAAGAAGAAAAAATCATTTTCCTGTTGCGCTCAACCATTTCGCGGCATCAAAGAAACCCGATGTGGTGGTGGTGAGCAGCTTTCTTTATCCGTGGCAGGTAATACTGTTGCGAAAAACACTGGGCAGAGCAGTGGTCATCATCGTACAGAACCACGCCGAACGGCCCTTCGCGGGCCCCAAAAAATACCTGCAGCGAATAGCTTCCCACAGGGTCAATTACTTTCTCTTTACCT
>CBIGXK010000371.1:0-3603 GCA_966193805.1 uncultured bacterium
ATTGTATTGAAGCAATCGAAAATAGATGCCTTCCATCATAAATTGGCAGATGATTGTTCCTTGTTCCAGGTGCATTTTAAAAAGAGAAAAATACATTTTTGCCCATTGCCCATTGCCCATTGCCCATTCTCCCCCTCATGGCACCGGATCCTCGCCATGCCCTCCCCATGGATGACACCGGGATATCCGCTTCAGCGATAACCAAAACCCCTTCAGGGGACCGTGTTTCCTAAACGCCTGCAAGGCGTAATTGGAGCACGAGGGGGTGAACCGGCACGAAGGCCCGAGAATGGGCGATAATATCCACTGATATAGTTTTATCAGAACGATAAACGGCCAACTTGCTATTTTCAACACTATATTCATGCTTTCCCCGATACTTCCGGCCTGTTTGCAACCATGCTAAGGAGCACCCGCATCCTGGAGGCCACTTCTTCCTGCCCTGCAATTTCCTTTCCAGTGTAAATAAAGAACATAACAAGCTGCCGGTTATTCACCACGAGCTGGTTTTCCAGATCATGCCGCTGCAGGCGATAAGCCTCGCGCATTAACCTTTTTATTCGATTTCTTTTTACTGCCTTTTTGTAGGTTTTGCTGCTTACGGTAAATCCGGCCTGGAGCGGCTGCGACGATTCAACCGGCAAAAAAACCGCGCGAAGGGGATAGGAGGAGACTGATTTTCCCCTTTCAAACAACTGACCGATTAGTTTATGGCTTTTGAGCCGGTGGTCCTTTCCGAGTTTGAATGTCTTGCCGATGTGCTTTTCGTATCAATTTACATAAACTAAATTAGCCTCGGTGGAGAGGCTAACTTAATCGTTGGAATATTTTGAAACTAAGCGGTTATTTTAACTTGCTCTCGTCGGAAACGGATAGTTTCTTACGTCCCTTTCTGCGGCGTGCTGCTAAAACTGCGCGGCCATTGGCAGTTTCCATACGCTTGCGGAAACCGTGAACGGTTTTGCGGCGGCGCCTGTGAGGTTGGAATGTGCGTTTCATCTGTTATCTGTTTATTTAATTGAAAGGTCGGCAAAGGTAGGGCAATCCAGCGCTTTTTCCAATACATTTTCACTTTTTGGCGGTTTTATAGCGCCAGGTGCCGCGACTTCACCGCCTCCCCGAAAAAGATGCCGGCATGGATGTCAAAATCTTCCTCAGAATCGGTGGTATAGAACGACCGGGTGCCCGACTTCGTGCACCTCTCCCCGAGCTCGGGATGCCGTTGAAGATAACCGGCCAGGCTCTCAGCAACAATTTCGCCCTGCGAAACGATTCGAATACCCTCGGGCACGTGTTTCCTGATCTTATCCATAAGCAGGGGATAGTGGGTACAGGCCAGCAGGATCGTATCTATTTCAGCGTTTTTTGAAAGTAGGTTGTTCAGGTTTTTTTGAACGAAGTAGTCTGCTCCTTCGCCCTGGTATTCGTTGTTTTCTACCAATGGCACCCACATGGGGCACGCCTCCTGCGTGACGGTTACATCCGGGTCAAATTTGTTGATTTCCAGTTTATAAGATTCCGATTGAACAGTTCCGTTGGTGGCAAGGATACCTATCGACCTGCTTTTGCTGAAGCTGCCCATAATTTCGCTGGTGGGCCGTATAACACCCAGCACCCGGTTGTTTGGCGCCAATTTTTGAAGGTCATTTTGCTGAATGGTGCGCAGCGCCTTTGCGGAGGCTGTGTTGCAGGCCAGGATAACGAGCGGGCACCCCTGCGAAAAAAACCATTGTACACATTCGAGGGTGTACCGGTAAACGGTATCGAACGACCGGTTGCCGTAAGGTGCGCGGGCATTGTCGCCGAGGTAAACATAATCGTACGAGGGAAGCCTTCTTACAATTTCTTTCATTACCGTCAGGCCGCCATAGCCTGAATCGAATATTCCGATGGGTCCTTTTCCGGGCATGCGCGAAGGTAAAAAAAAACCGTTCCCCTATCCGGGAAACGGTCCTTCACCTAAAATTGAACAGTATTATTTATTTCGCAGCGGGCTTGTTCGCCGGCGCGGCGGGTTTTTGTCCGGCCTGGTTCGGCAACTTGACATTTAATTTCTTTGCAACCAAAGGAATAATATCATCGCCGGGAGGCGCCACAAGAAGTGCACCTTTTTCGAAGATATAGGTATATCCGCTTTCTTTCGCAACGGCCTGGATGGCATCATAAGCCTTCCTGTTTATAGGAGCGATCAGCTCCTGTTGCCTTTGCTGCAACTGCTGCTGTATTCTTTGATCCTCCGCCTGCAGGTCGGTGAGCATCTTCTGCAGTTCACCTCTCTTTACGTCTTTCACCGACGAACTCATCGTTGCGGAGTCCTTATTGAACTTTTCGATTGCGCTTTCGAGGGCAGTTTGTTTGTCCTGTGCATTCTGGATGAGCGCACCGCGGTATTGCTGAAGGTTGGAATCAGCCTTTGCCGTTTCGGGCATGATGCTGACCAGCTCTTCAGTACTGATATAGCCGATCTTACTCTGTGCATTAACCTGGCTGGTCGTCGCCAGGGCAGTTACGGTGATGAAAGCAGCAGTTAAGAATTTTTTCATTTGTTTCATTTTTGGTTTAGGCGCGGCTTGCTATTTTATGTGCCCGCCTCAGTTTTTATAAGTTGAAAATTGATGCTTATAGGTTGTGCAAGCGGGGCGTCTTTTAGAATTATTTAACACCCAATTCTTTAAGCACATCTTCGCTACGGTCCAATTTTGGGTCGGCAAAGATAACTGTAATTCCTTCACTTTTATCTAAAATAAAATCGTATTGACGGTTCACGGCGATTTTCTGTATGGCTGTGTACACCCTGTCCTGTATGGGCTTTACGAGCTCCTCCCTCTTCTTAAACAGATCTCCTTCAAACCCAAACCTTTTGCGCTGAAGGTCCCGCACTTCTTTCTCGCGCATAAACAGCTCATCTTCACGCTTTTTTTTCAGCTCATCGCTCAGCATTACCTGTTCCGCCTCATAGTTTCGGTACATCCTGTCCAATTCCGCCTGTTTCTGATCGATTTCCTTTTGCCATTGGGCGCTTATCTGGTCCAGTTGCTGCTGTGCATCCTTATACTGGGGTATTTTGTCGAGGATGTATTTGGTGTCAACGATCGCATAGCGCTGGGCCTCTGCGGTAAAAGCCAGGGTGATGAGCAGGCAAACTGCCAATATGATCTTTTTCATCTGGAATTTTTTATTTTGATTTTATTGTCGCTCCCCATTATTCCGGTTCATAGCCGAGCATGAACGTGAACCTTGAGGCATCTTTCAAACCAGTTCCGGGTTTAAGCCTGTCAAAGCCGATACCATAATCAAATCCCAACAGACCGAACATCGGCAGGTAAAACCTCATACCCACGCCTGCGCTTCGGCGCAGCCTGAACGGGTTGTAGCTTTTATAGTCGTACCATCCGTTGGCCGCTTCAAACCAGAGCATACCAAATATAGTGCTGCTCGGGTTTGTAGTAAAGGGATATCTCAGCTCGAGCTGGTATTTGTTGAATATAGTGAAGAAATTGGTAGCATTTTGCTGATCCGGGTTAACCTTTGGATCCGAACTTTCATACACCGGGTACCCCCTGTGGGCAATGATGTCGTAGCCGAGAATGAAATTCCCATTGG
>CBIGXK010000372.1:0-3584 GCA_966193805.1 uncultured bacterium
ATTCCGGACGCAGTGCGGGGTTACCCTGCCTGATATTCAACGGGTCGTTGATATCGATGAAGGGATTCAGTTGCCAGAAGTTGGGCCTCCGTATCCTTCTGCTGAAATTCACCTGTACTTCTGTTTCGTCAGAAACTTCTTTTGACAGGTACAGGCTGGGGAACAATCCGTCGAACAGGTTGCCGATGTCTTCCGGCAGACGGTAACCAAACGACTGCGCGCTGTCAACCAGCTCGCCATCGAATTTAGTATACTCCGCCCTCAGGCCAACCTGGTATTTTATGCTGCCCAGTTTGTTCGAATACGTGGTGTAAGCGGCGTACACTTTTTCACCATACTTTACATTGGTGCTTAAGGGAAGTTTTGTTTCTGTGCTATTCCTTAATGAAAAGGCATTGTATACATTCGTGTTATCCTGGTTGAAAAAACGAAGTCCCATTTCCAGCCTCGAGACCTCACTGATCGGGTTTACGTAATCGGCTTGTATAGTTAACTGGTCGTTTCCATTAACACCTCCATTTCTCACCACGTTGGGGTCGCCTGCATTGGAACCGTCGGCTTTAAAATAATAGTTGGTGATCATCGAATTATTCATCCCGTCACCCGTATTGTAAGTAACATCGGCGGTGAGTTCGCGTCCCTGTTTTGGAAACTTATGGGTGTAATTTAATTGCGTTCTGCTCCTGTTGAATTCGGAGTTGCCTATTGAAATGCGTTTTCCCGTTTGCGTCAGCGCCTGGTTGACATCGAGGTATTGCTGGCTCTGCTCTTCATCGTTGCCAAACCTTCCTTTCACAAAGTTCTGTGTAACGGAAATGGTGTTGCGGTTGTCTATAAAATAATCCACCCCAAACCGGAAATTATGGAACTGCCGAAGACGGTCGTTCGCAGATTGCTGGTTAAAGTAATCGGTGATGACACCGTTGTCTTTATTCTGCCGGAAGGATTCACTTTTTGCCACGCCGCCCGAGCGGTTGTAATGCGCGTTCGCGAACAGGTTGAGTTTTCCCTGGCGAACGTTGAGGCTAAGATTACCGTTCAGGATCTCGGTCGTTCCCACGCCCAGGGAAGCGATGCCGTTCATGCCCACACGTTTGTTTTTCTTCAGCACCACATTGATGATACCACCCGAGCTCGATGCGTCAAATTTCGCGGAGGGATTGGTGATCAGCTCTATCCTTTCAATGTCATCGGCAGCAATCTGCTCGAGCGTAAGAATTGTCGGTCTTCCATCCACAAAAATCTGCGGACTGGAGTTTCTTAGCTGGACGTTACCGTCAACATCCACACTTACCGAAGGGATATTTTTCATGACGTCAACCGCGGTGCCGCCTGTTGAGGTAATGCTTTTGTCGACGTCGAAGATTTTCCTGTCTATGCCCATTCTGAGGGCAGGCGTTGTGGCCACTACCGTTACAGAGCCGAGCATGTCGGCCTGGCTGGCCAGCCTGATGTTCCCGACATCTATGCCGAGGTTCGCTTTATTGGTCTGATCCCTGCCGCCATTCTTAATGTTATCGGCGTATCCCTGGGCCGAAACACGTATCTCGAAACTGTCGGGAAGGTTAAGGTCGTCGAAGGAGAAGTCGCCGTTGGGACGGCTGAGCATTCCTGCGATAAGGCTATCCCGCCGTTTGCCTGCGTCATCTTTCGATAAAGCAAATACCTGCACAGATGCCGCTTCAATTCCTTTATTGCCCTTGCTTTCTACCACTCTTCCGAATAAGCCCTTTCTTGTTATCGCGCGGGGAACGCTTTCATAGGTCTGGGTTTCCTCAACAGGTTGATCCTGAGCTATTGTTCCCATGCACAGTAAACACAATAATGCCGTTGAATAAAATTTTAATCTCATCTTAATACGTTGATCTTGCAAGTATTTGCCTGCCCCTTAGACGCTGGTTATCGTGAATACTTGCGGACAAACTTGTAATTATCATTATTCTGCACAATTTCCGGAACAGCTACAGCAGTGTGGGAAAATGTGTCGAGCATCCATTTTGCGACAACATTTTGGGGGTTTTTTTCGAGCACATCCTGCAAATATTTCCTGGCGTCATCCGGGTTTCCGGCTTCGCTCATTGCCCAGGCGGAGATGAGGTCGTTCAACGTAGGGCGCCTGGACGGATCGATAGATGAAGTATAGATGAGAATTTTATTGAGTGCCTCTTGCGCGTCTTTCCTGTTGTTTGTTTTCATCAGGCACTGGTAGCTGAGCCACTCTTCGACACGTTCGTCGATGTCTTCCTGGTACGGTTTGCCCGATCCCAGGCGTTCGGGCCACAACTTCGACTGGCTGATGTAGCGCAGCGCCTTCTTGCAATTGCCCTTGTCCATGTTCCCGATGGCAAGCATGAGCTTTGTTTCCCTGTAGAGCTGCCGGCCGCTGGTTGCGCCTTCGTTCGGCAGCACCGTGAGTTTACCCAGGAAATTATCTGCCTTCGCATATTCCTTATTGGCGATCAGTGCCCTTGCGTACAACATTCCCAGGATGTAGTTGTCCGGATATTTTTTGTTCGCCGCCGTTGCTTCCTCCAGTGCCTCGGGCACCTTGCCATGAGACAGGTAATAGTTGATGAGCCCTCGGCTGTACCGCCATTGGCCGGGATCGAGGGATTTAGCTTTGCGCAGGCTGGTGAAGCTAATGAGGCTGTCGTCGGTGAACAGCTTCGCTTTTGCGGCGTAAAAAGGCGCGTAGGCGGGGTTGCCGCAGGCTTTGAATAGTTTTTTCGCTGCAGCGCTGTCGTTGGCGTTCCACCTGATGAGCGCGAGGTGGTATTTCAGCAGCCAGTGATTGTTTGCAGGGATGAGCTTTTCCAGGATGCCGGCGGTTTCGTTTCTGAAGGGGAACTGCTGGCCGGGCTGTAGGAGGCTGGTATCCAGGGGGGTGTTGGTGAGGAAGGATTTCCAGTACACGATTTCCGCGGGGGTGCTTGTCCACCCCCGGCGCTCCGCGCCACCCCCGCCAGCGGGGGAAATGTTGCTGCCTCCGGGACGCCCCCCGCCAGCGGGGGAAATGTTGCCGCTTCCGGGACGCCCCCCGCCAGCGGGGGAAATGTTGCTGCCTCCGAGCTGGCCTGAGACACGGGAAACCCTTGCGGTGCGAGACACTTTACTATCCCCCGCTGGCGGGGGTGGCGCCGAAGGCGACGGGGGTGGACCATCCGTCTCCCCTCTGCTACCGACCATCCCCAACACTTTCACCGCTTCACCGTTCAATCCGGCATTGAAATACCACGCCGCCAGCTCCAGGTAGGTCTGAGCCGGCATTTCATTTTGTATCAATCCCGTAAACGCATTCTTCCGCTCATCCGTTCCATCCCACAGGTATCTCTCGAAATACGCAAAGTGATTAAGCGGATCTATCGAGATAAGCGTATCCAGCATATGAAGCGCCTCTTCCTTCTTGTTTTCATACCGTAAAATCACCGCCAGCAGCGCATATGCATCCAACGATGCCTTATTGGCTTCAATGCTTCGCCACGCATAATGAGCCGCCCCTGAAAAATCTTTCTCCTTAAAGTAAATATTCGCCAGCCGAATATTTGCCGCACTTCTGTATTCGGCGGATTGCGTGGCAATTTCAA
>CBIGXK010000373.1:0-3580 GCA_966193805.1 uncultured bacterium
ATTCTAAACCTCACCAGCCATGAAAAATTTAAGTTTTGCACTGGCATTTCTGTTCTTTATCTCCTCTTTTCAATCCAACGCTCAAAAAATAGTGCAACGAGCAGCGAAGGGCGATACTGTTTGGGTAATTATCAATCACATCAAAGCCGACAAGAAAGCACAGTTTGAGAAATTCGTTACAGAAACATTCTGGGGGGCATCGAATAAATTAAAGGGAAAAGACAAAACGGTATTTAAACAAACCCGGGTTCTATACCCAACCCAACCTGAACCCGATGGTACACTGAGTTATATCTTCATTATGGACCCATTGGTTTCGGGCGGCGATTATGACATCTACAACTTGCTCACAAAAATCTATGGCGATCAGAAAGCTTCGGAATATAATAATGTATTTAATGAAACCGCCGCCAGCGAACAAACGATGTATATCGAAATTCAATCGGAAAATTAAATGAAATGACTACCGCCTGGTGGCCATGATCACCGATAAAAGAGAATATTATCTCGCCATGAGCGAGATCGAATCTTATCTTCAGAAGATGAAAGACATTCTTGTCTTTATCATGCATCAACTAAATATCAACCAGACCGAACTTTCCCAGGCACTCGATATTTCAAAGACACTTTTATCAGATGTCCTCAACGGAAAGAAAAAACCTAATCTCGATACGTAGCGCAGGCAGATTCTACGCCACCACTTCTACTATGGCATCGCCACTCGTAAATAATTCAGGACGAATTTCTGCTCCAAGGCCGGGCGTTTCGGTGGGACGAACATATCCATCTTCAGGCACAGGTACATTTTTCAGGAAGTAAGGAAACTGGTGTGCGTACTTCCAGTAATTGCTTTCCATGTAACAAAAATTCGGGATGGCGGTGCACAGATGAATAGAAGACAACCACAACAACGGTCCGCCGGCCGTATGTGGCGATCCCGGTATGTTGTATGGCTCTGCCATGTCGCACATCTTTTTAGCTTCGGTGGGTCCGCCGCACCAACAGATGTCGAACATCAGGATATCGAGCGCTCGTTTTTCCAGGAAATCTTTGATCTCGTATCGCGTGGCGATGGTTTCACTGTGGGCGATGGGAACCGGCGATTCCGCCGCGAGTAAAGCATACCCTTGCTGCGCATTCGAAGGCACCATCAAATCCTCGATGTGAATCACGTTATAGGGCTCGATTGCCTTTAATATCCTTTGCGAGCTTGGCAAATCGAACCGTCCCCAGCAATCGATCAGTATTTCCATTTTATTTCCGCCGGCTTCCCTGATCTGTTTTAACCATTCAACGCAACGGTCGAGCTCTTCAGATGTGATCATTTCATCTTTGGCTTCGAAGGGATAAATTTTCATCCCGGTGATATTTCGATCGAGGAGAAATTTTACAATTTTTCCGGTATCCTTTCCCATTTTCATGTCGTTGATCGCCCAGTAATCGGTAACGGTATTATATACTTTCACCTTCTCTCTCGTTTTACCGCCGAGCAGGCGATATGCCGGTTGTCCGATCGCTTTTCCGAGTATATCCAACTGTGCCATATTGATGGCGCTGATGATCCGCATGTCTGCGCCGCCGGCGTTTCTCATGCTCATGTCGTGATACATTTTTCTCCACAGGCCGTCAATGTCGCGCGGGTCGCTGCCGATGAGCAGTTGCGCGTAATCTTTCAGCGCACCGAGTTCGCCGTTGCTAAACGGATACGTTTCGCCCACGCCAACGATGCCCTTATCGGTGTGTAGGCGTACCCAGCAGAATTCGGTCTCGCCCGAACCGCCTGAACCTCCGCCGATCTTCAGTTTTTCGCTGAATCGTATGCCTTCTACTTTTGTGATGGTTAATTTGCCGGGCGCCTTATTGATTGCTGCGATTTTGCTGTTTGCCATCGAAGGCAAAGCGGCACCTGCCGCCGATATTCCAATACTTTTTAAAAGCGAGCGTCGTTTCATGCCTGTAGGGTTTAAGCGGGCACATAAGTTATGCATTATGTGGAAAAGAAAACCGTATTTAAAATATTTATACAAGTCGCTTTTGAGCGAGCCATCGCCGATCACGCGATTAGCTACTCGTAGGATTTTCCCGAGTGCGCCTGTGATTTTTGAAAATTCTCAGCATTATTTGGTGTAACTTACCAGTAAAATTTGCAGGTATGAAACAGTGGAAAATCTTAGCAGCCGGAATCTGTGTCGTGTTTGCATTTTCCTTTACCATTCTCCATCACGGATGGGCAAATTACGACCAAAATAAAACCCTCGATTACACAGGTACAGTCGTTGAATTCAAATTCGAAAATCCACATGCGTCGGCAAGGGTAATTGACGACAAAAAGAAAACCTGGCTCGTGATCCTTGCACCTACCAGCAGGATGAACAGCCGCGGTGTGCCGAAAGAAAAGATCGTTAAGGGAAGCTCCATAAGAGTGGTGGGATACCCTCACAAAGAAATCAAAGACGAAATGCGCGCGGAAAGGATTTTTGTTGACGGAGACAAATTCGAATTGCGTTAATCGTGAATGAACCGTTCACCACGTTTTTTGAATGGGTGGAGGCGTCTGCCGTTTCCATGAGAATTCGCGAATCGATTTGGTTATACCCCTTTATCGAAATCATGCATATATTCGGCATCGTACTCGTAGCCGGAGGCGCCGTTTTTTTCGACCTGCAACTGCTGCTTTCTAAACAACTGATAGAGAAATCGGCGTACCGGTTGCTCACCTGGTCGAAACGTGGATTGCTGATTGCGATCCCTTCCGGCCTGCTCCTTTTTGCTACCAATGCCACTGCTCTTTCAGCTGATCCGGTTTTTGGGCTGAAGTTGTCGTTGTTGGTGCTGGCGGCGGCGAATGCCTGGATATTTCACATACGGGTCTACCTGCCTTACCGGCAAAATCAATCTTCTTTCAAATGGAACACAGCGAGAACCAACGCTGTTTTTTCGATAATGCTCTGGATGTCGATCATCGCCTGCGGCCGGCTTCTCGCGTACTAAAAAATTATACAAAATGCGTTATACATTTTGTGTAATACATTTTGTATATTTGCTTCATGAAAACTTCTGCTAACCCCTTTGTTGTAACTGGATACCAAGGGCCGGACTTCTTTTGCGACCGGAAGGAAGAAACCTCGCGACTCATCAAAAACATCACTAACGGAGTTAACACTACAATATATTCCATTAGAAGGATGGGGAAGACAGGCGTTATCCTTCACACATTCAACGAATTGGCAAAAACCAGGCTCCATTGCATATATGTAGATATCTATGCTACACAAAATTTGAAAGAATTTACCGATCAACTTGCAAATGGTATTCTGAAGGCTTTTCCGGAGAAGCATTCTCTCGGGAAAAAATTTATGGATTTCCTGAAATCATTACGGCCTGTTCTTAGCTTCGACTCACTTACAGGTTTGCCCGAAGTGAGTTTCGATTTTACCGATTCAAGGCAATATGAGACGTCTATCACAGGTTTGATGACTTTTGTCGAGAAGCAAGGTGTTCCAGTGATTTTAGCTATAGATGAATTTCAGCAAATACTTCAATACCCGGAAAAAAATACGGAAGCGCTGCTGCGCAGTAT
>CBIGXK010000374.1:0-3579 GCA_966193805.1 uncultured bacterium
CATTCGTTCCATTAACCGTTGTTAGGCAGCGTTTGGCGCCAATGGTTTTGGCCCACTCATTTTCAAATTGGGTTACCACCTTTGAGCGCGACCACACACCACTTCGTAATACTTCCAGCACCGGCGGTTCATCCGTTTCGCGGTTCCATATCGGCCATTCGGACCACTTAGGTTTTTGTTTCGGATCCCAAACGGGGGCCCCTCCTAAAATTGCCGGCGTATTGATATCCCTGGCGTTCGAAAAAAATGCAGATACGGTGTTTATACCAAGGATCCCTCCGGCGCCGGTCAACAAGTTCTGTTTGATAAACCTCCTCCTTGAATCCTTTTTACCTGGCTTTTTCATTAGAAGAGCAATTTAGTTTTACGAAGAAAGGCAATATTAAATTTTGAACAGCTTCCCGGCGTTCTCGCATAGTAATTTTCGCCTGATCTTTTGGTCCGACGATAGCTTTCTTATTTCAGCAATAATTTTCGCTCCTATGCATTTCGGTGCGGTGCCATCCACATCCGTGCAGTCGCTGCCGAAAAGCAATTTATCCTGGTGCCGTTTAATAAATTCACGGGCGTGGTCCTCATCCCTCGTTAACGCATTCAATCCTGAGCCGGCCGAAAGATCGCCATACACATTCGGATAATCGCTTAGTAGCCGGTCGGTGTATCCGCCCGCAGTAACTTTTGTTTTGGGGTACCTGATGGTTTTGTCGGTATCATTTTTTCCGATACTCGCCCACCAAAGCATGGAATGACCGATAAAATTGACCTTCGGAAATTTTTCAAGCATCTTATAAAAACGTTCGAAGCCGTAATTATACCTATGATACTCCCAATGCATTAACACGGGAACGTCGTATTCTTGTGCGAGGGAGTAGATCTTCTGCATTTCTGCAGAATCACATTCTATACCGAACTTCGATTCGCCGATAACTTTTCCTCCTTTTTTCAGATATGTTTCGATTTCGTCAATCGCGTTTGGCAGGTCGGGAACTTCGTTGCCACCGAATAAAAACTCCTTCGGGTATTTCTGCGCCAGCTCATAGCAGGATTCGTTACCCCATGCATCGGCCTGCAATCCATTTCCCTCGCCATGCAATGTGGACGCAGTATTGGCGGGACTGCCGGCTGGCTGAAGGATCGTTATATCAGCTCCCATTGTTCGCTGATGGGCAATCAATTGTTCATTGGTTCTCCCGAGGTAGTGTACATGCTGATGGATATCGATAATTCTTTCACTGTTCGTGGACGGCAAGCCTAGTCCTTTCAGTTTTAGAGAGGTGCCGGCCATTATAATACCGGTATGCTTTAAAAATGTAAGACGGGAAAGCTTTTGTTTGGTCATTTTTCCAGTTGTTAGGCACTAGCAGATTGAACGATCTTAGCTGAAGTTCTTAGAAAAGAACGCGATGAAAATCATTTATTTCTGAAGATGACGTCATCGCGGAGCCGTGCATAACGAATCTAATGCTTTTTTCCCCTTACCTATCGCAAAAAATCTTTGCAATCGTTTGAAATGGTTTTACTTTCCTGTGATTTTTGCTTGTAATTGTCGTTGGAATAACGGCGTTAGCGCAATTCGGTGTCAGAAAGGCTTTTCTTCAATTCATCCAGGTGCTTACCGAAGTCTTTATAAAAACGCGACCGTGACAGCAAAACAGACATTACGATTAGTACGGCATAACCGCCGATGCGAAGCGAAAGATCTACGCGATACCAGGGCTCCATTAATTGTGCGGTACCCTCGTTCCGGAAAGCCTCGATAAAAATAACGAGGATAACAACTCCCGCCAGCGAAATAAAGCGATAAAACCATAACATCCGGCGCAAAGAACGCAGTTGACGCTGCAATTGATCCGCCACAGGGGCATCCGTTTTCCCCATCATTCCAAGAATAACGTGCACGACCGAAAAAAAGATGCAAGCGAGGATGATAACGGCTACAAAAAGCCCCAGAAAAGGATCGGTTCGCAGGTCGGGCGTTGTCAATGCCTGAATGATGAGAACGGCAAAAAGAAATGGGATGATGACAGCCTGCCGGGTGAGCGCAGCTTTTAACGAGGCCACCGGGCCGTGGCTTTTTTGTTGACTGAGTTCCATAATTTTGTTTTTTGAAGTGGAAGTATGCGTTGATTGATGGGTTTGCCATTCATTTTTAAGATCATCGAGTTCCATAACGTTATGTATTTGTAAGTTGTCTTAATTTCTCTTTTACTCTGCTCATTTTGACGCGCAAGGTGCTTTCACTTATTCCTAATATCGTTTCCATCTCTTTGTACGACTTGTCTTCCAGGTAGAGTAAAGTGAGTGCCTTTTCAATTTTATTCAATTGGTCAATGGCCTTATGCAATTCACGAAGCTGCTCATCGTCGGGCGGTGCAGAATCGTCTGTCATTTCAGGAATAGCTTCCCGTTGCACGGTAGGTATGGTCTTTTTCTTTTTACGAATACCGGCAATGGCGGTGTTGAGGGCCACCTGAAATAGCCATGTGCTGAATTTTGCGTCACCGCGAAACCTGTCAAATGACTGCCACGCCTGCACCATAATTTCCTGAAAGAGATCCTGCCTGTCTTCTTCCGTCTGGCCATACAATCGGCATATCTTCCAGATGAGTGGCTCTTTCCCTGCAATTTGTTCGGTGAAAGTATCCTGTCGTTGTTGTTGGCCCAATGCGCTCGATTTTAACTATCAGTAGTCGGAAACGCGAAAATGTTACAAACACGCCGAAATTTATTCAAAAACTATTGGCTGAAAATGATTGAGCGCATGGAAGCCTGTTGTCATGCTGGGTGACCAGGAATATTCGGTCTGTTTGCCGCCGTCGTAGTCGATCCGGCAGAAATTTGCGTTCCAGGTTGTTCCGCTTTTGGGAGGCGTATTCGGCAGCAAAGCAAGCACCTGGTAAGGAATAAACACCTCGGCGGTCCATGAAGTGATAGTCGCGCCTATTTCCTGTTTGCCGCCATTGATCTTAACCAGTCTTTTTATGAGCTTGTCCTCCTTGTTCTCGCCGGGCCATGGCGACCAGGCGAGCGTTTGCCCGTCCAGGCGGGCAAGCGTTAACACAAGTTCTTTCCCTAATGGATTTATTTCGTATTCGAAGTATTGGCCCGAGGATGGATCGGGATGAAAGAATACTTCGAACACATCCCCATCGTAAATATTTTCAAAGTCGTTCCAGCGCTGAGTTGTTATCTTTCGATCGGTGCCGCTGAAAAGAAGGTAGATTCCCTTTTGAGAGTACATCATTTTGCTTTTGGAAACTTAATGATTACTACCGGGTTGAATTTTTATGAACTCCGCCCATTTTATATCGGTCCATTGTGAATTACTTCCCGAACCATCAATTTCAAAGTCAGCGCATCGTTTTACGAGGTATGGCGCCGAAGTATCTTTGCCCGGCGCAGCCATGCTGAGGTCGGGAAAAGCCGTAAACAACGCTGCTATGCAAAAAAAGACGATGAATGCTCTCATTGAACTATCGTTAAGCTATCATGCAGAAATTATATATAAGATATCTGGCGATACGGATCATCCATGCAAACTTCTTAATTTTCAGGTTCAACAACAGCAAACCCATGGAA
>CBIGXK010000375.1:0-3577 GCA_966193805.1 uncultured bacterium
GGTGTAGATTTTCTTCATGGCGGGTGAGTTGACTTCACAAAATTTAAAAAAATTAAAAGAGGATGAATTGTGATGTAACTTGTTTAGCATATAAATAACACAAATGTTAACAGCAAAATGAAATTTGCTAAATTGTATCCATGTACAACATCAACATCAACAGAAGAGGATTTTTGAAAGGAACGGCGGCCTCACTGGCACTAACAACGCTGGGCCCGCGTGGCATTGACATCATCAACCCGCTGCGTCCGGTACGCGTGGGCCTGATCGGCACGGGGTGGTACGGCAAAAGCGATCTCTTCAGGCTTATCCAGGTAGTACCCACCGACGTGGTGGCCCTTTGCGATGTGGATCAACACCAGCTTGCCGAAGCGCAACAACTCGTGAGCCAGCGGCAGAAGTCGGGCAAAAAACCTGTGGGATATGGCGACTACCGGAAAATGCTCGCCAACCACGAGTTCGACATCATCCTTATCGGCACTCCCGATCACTGGCACGCGCTCACTATGATAGATGCCGTGAAAGCCGGCGCGCATGTGTACGTACAAAAACCCATCAGCGTTGACGTAATGGAAGGCGAGGCCATGGTGGCCGCCGCCCGTAAATACAACCGCGTGGTACAGGTGGGCACGCAACGGAGAAGCACGCCGCATTTTATCGAAGCCAAAAAAAATATTATAGACGCCGGCCTGCTCGGCAAAGTGTCGCACGTAGAAATGTGCTGTTATTACCACATGAGAAATAACGGCAACCCACCCGTGCAGCCCGTTCCCGAATGGTTCGATTATGACATGTGGACCGGCCCCGCACCGCTGAGGCCCTACGACGGAATACCACACGTACGCTGGTGGAGAGCATTCATGGAATACGGCAACGGCATTATGGGCGACATGTGCGTTCACATGTTTGATGCGGCCCGATGGCTGCTCGGATTGGGATGGCCCAAAAAAATCAGCTCAACGGGAGGAATTTATGTTGATAAAACAGGCAAGTCGAATATTGCGGACACGCAAACGGCCATCTTCGAATACGACAACCTCGCCTGCGTATGGCAGCAGCGAAGCTGGGGAACGCCCGCCGATCCCGATTATCCATGGGCGTTATTCATCTACGGCGATAAAGGGACCATCAAGATGAGCACCATGCAGTATGATTTTATTCCCGCCGATGACAAGCACAAAAAGATACACAAAGACGTGGTGTACGAAAGGGAAAAATATCCGGAGGACCTCAAAGAAAAAAATATAGAGCTGCACGCCGCTCCTGCCACCAGGGGCCATATGCTGAATTTCCTCGCCGCCATCGACGACAGCAAGCGACCCGTCGCCGACATTGAGCAGGGTCACATTTCGACGGCAAGCTGCATACTCGCTAATTTATCCATGAAAACAGGAAGGCCCCTCGTTTACGATCCCCAAAAAATAGAGGTGGTGAACGATGCCGAGGCAACGGCGCTGCTTAAACGCAGCTACCGCGAACCATGGGTACATCCGGAACGAAACAGCATTTAACACAACGCAGCGCCGAAAATACCAATGCAGAGGGCCCGCCCCCGGTAACGGCATTACGTCCTGGTAAACTTATAAGGATACACCTTATCTGAGTTCCACTGTGCCACATACAGGTTGCCCTCATCATCCACGCACACGTCGTGCGGATGGGCGAAAATCTTTTCGGCCTGCGACATAGGCTTCAGTTGACCATTTTCGTACGCCGGTTTCGAACCGCCGATGTTAGAAACCACGCGGTTGTCTTTATCCAGGATCGTTACAAAACCGGTCCTTTCGGCGTTGAGGTCGGGAGAACGCAGCACCGCAGCATATAGATGATCGCCATCGATCACCGGCCGGCAAACGCACGCCCCCGGAAGCCTGATCACTTCCTTCAATTTGCCATCCATCGAAAATCTTTTAAAACAATTCCTCGACCTGTCGGTAACGATAAGGTCCGGATCCGGTTTCCGGGTGTCGACCGTAATGCCGTGGGCATTGTCGAGATGCTCATCTCCTTCTCCCCTGCCGCCAAAATAATTAAGCAGCTTCCCATTGGCGTTATAGTGCATCACATATTGCAAACCATAGCCATCGGCAATATAAAATTCTCCATTGTCGAGCACCGTTGTTTCGGTGGGCACAAACTGTTCGCTTTTTGTATATGCGGCGATCTCTTTTGGATAGGTCACCGTGAGCAGCACTTTTCCATCTATCGTGGTTTTATACACCTCGTGTTTTTCTATATCGGTGATGAAGAGGTAATCCTCTCCGCCGGCCCGGTGCAAAGTGAGACCGTGACCACCGGGGAACTGGTGACCCCAGTTTTTCAGCAGTTTACCCGATTTATCGTAGATAAGGATGTTGTTCTTCGTTTCGTTGGTGAGCAGGATGATCCGCCCTTTACTATCCTGTATCATTTCATGGCAATCGTTCACAGGATATTGTGATGGCGACAATTTGCTCCATTTTGTATCCATCCGGTAGGTTAAACCATTGTGCCCATAAACCGGCGAATCGTTCTTCGCCAGCAGGTCCCGAAATATGAGCATGCCCCCGGAAATCGCAATGGAATGCTTAATAAACTTTTTTCTGTTCATAACATTATCATTAATTGTGATCGCACTAAAGGTACAAATCAATTAATAGCAACGGCTGATGATTAAACTGCGAACCGGCAGTATATTTCTTAAATTTACGTCGGGATAACACAACCGGCTTTCTGTAAAAAATTGGGGCATGACTTACGAAGAGAGGATCATACATGAATTGCGCGTATGGCGGAAACAGATGCTGCGCCGGCCAACAATGCTGAACAAGCTGTCTAAAAGCGTACAGAATAAACTCAATTCCCTTATACCCGAAAAAGTACACAAGGGCATTACCGCAACCATCAGGAACATGGTTAAGGCTGTTCTTTTTGGGGCCAAGTGGACGACGAAAGGAAAGAACCAGTTTGTTTCGATGGTAGCGCGCGACATCGCCGCCGACCAAAAGATCAGCTTCTACCAGGGAACGGCGGCCACCGAAGGTGCGATAACCGGTGCGGGCGGCATCCTGCTGGGCCTCGCCGATTTCCCGATTTTGCTGGCCCTGAAAATTAAACTGTTATTTGAAATAGCCGCGATATATGGCTATTCTACACATGATTACAGGGAACGCCTGTTCATCCTGCACATCTTTCAACTCGCCTTTTCCAGCCAGCAGCATCGCAGAAATATTTTCGTTGCCATGGAGAAGTGGGACAGCCGGATACACGAACTGCCGGAAGACATTAACCAATTCGACTGGCGAAGCTTTCAGCAGGAATACAGGGATTATATAGATATCGCTAAAATGGCGCAACTCGTACCTGTCATCGGCGCACCTGTTGGCGCCGTGGCCAACTACCAACTGGTGAAGAAGCTGGGCCGCACTGCCAAAAACGCCTATCACATGCGTTGGGCGGAGAGGAGTATGCTGGCAGACGTGAGGCGGGAGCCGTGAGACGGTAAAAGACCAGTGTCCACCCCCGGCGCTTCGCGCCACCCCCGCCAGCGGGGGATACCGTTGCCCTTTGCTCTGTACATCCGCGCCAGCGGGGGATA
>CBIGXK010000376.1:0-3574 GCA_966193805.1 uncultured bacterium
TTCCTTCTATCATCATGGCTATCCTGTCACCCGTTGCCTTTGCGCAGGTCAGATCATGGGTGATGACTATCGCACTGGTCTGGAAACGCTCCTTCACTTCATTGATCAGGCTATTAATTTCGATCGAAGTGATGGGATCGAGCCCCGCAGTGGGCTCATCATACAACATGATCCGCGGACGAAGAATAAGTGTGCGCGCTATGCCGATTCTTTTTTTCTGACCGCCTGAGAGCTCCGATGGCATCTGGTTCTTTGTTTGGGATAAGCCAACCGCATCGAGAACTTCATCAATCGACTTGTCGATCTGGGCCCGCGATAATTTTTTAAGGTTGCGCACCAAAGGAAATTCAAGATTTTCGCACACCGTCATGCTATCGTATAACGCACTGTTCTGAAAAGAAAAACCGATTTTTCTCCTTAGCTCAGTCAATTCAATAGGAGAAAGCTTATCCACCTCTCGGTCCAATACGACAACATTGCCGCTATCAGCTTTTAATAACCCGGCGATAATTTTAATCAACACCGACTTGCCGGTGCCCGACCTTCCGAGCACTGCTACATTCTCTTTTTCGAATAACTCGAGGTCAACACCACGCAGCACGTGATTATTGCCAAATGATTTGTATACATCGCGTATGGATATTACGGCGTTTTCTCTCATACTATTGCATTGGTCTGAAACTGTTGAATATTTGCACGATCAGCACTTCTTCTATAAAAATTAAAAACATCGATATCACCACTGCCGTATTCGCCGCCTTCCCTACCCCCTCTGTTCCCCGGCTGGCATTGTAGCCCTGGTAGCAGCCCACGATTCCAATGGTGAAGCCATAGGCAACTGCCTTTACTCCCGATGCTAAAAAGTCAAGAAAGCTTATCCGCTGAAAGGCTCCTTCGAAGAAAAGGCCCAGGCTGGTTTGTTCGTTAATGGTCACGTCGATAAATGAGCCCAGTAACCCCACAAAGCACGTGTAGCACATCAGGAGAGGAATGGTAATCGTTGTGGCCAGCACGCGGCTCACGACCAGGTACCTGAACGGATTTACCGCGGATACCTCCATGGCGTCTATCTGTTCGGTTACCCGCATGGATCCCAGCTCGGCCCCAAGGCTGGAACCAACCTTACCCGCGCATATCAACGACGTTACCAGCGGCGCAAGCGCTCTTATCATGGCGATGGCCACCAGCGAAGGCAGCCACGAAGTAGCGCCAAATTCAGATAAGGAGGGCCTCGACTGTTTTGTAAACACGAGGCCGGTGATGAAGCCCGTGAGTGTTATCAGCGCAAGTGATTTGTAACCTACCTGGTAACACTGCCGGATGATTTCCTTCCATTCAAAGGGTGGCTTGAGTACCTCCCGGAAAAAACGCATTACAAAGGAGAAGGCATCATAAATGGTGAGAAAGAAAGAATCCAGCCTCCTGGATACTACCGGTTTATCAGGCGATTTGTTCGTTTCACTCATGAAGTTCTGCTTTGCGAATGTTCGTCTTTCTTAGAGCATACGCAATTCCCGTTCCTGAGCAGCTATTGATGGCTGTACGCATTAAACAAAAACTAATTCGTAGAAAACTGAAAGTTCCGGCAAACATTAATTGACGGCACAACAGGTTTGTTTTTCGTTGCGTTGATGATATCGAAATCAGCAATCCATACCCTATAGAACGTTTCTTCCGTTTCAGGATCAGTAATTAATTGCTGCCTTTGGATACCAGCTTTTTTAAGGAGTTTGAACGAATTATCATTTTCCGGATACAGGGTAGCAGTGATCCCGCGTTTCCATTGTCTTTGGTTTTTCTTTAAAAAATTACTCCGCTTCGTTCCATGCAAAATTTTATGCCAACACCGGCTTTTCGGTTCTACCGGTGGTGATTAGCTGATATAGACTTTGCCTGATGAGCTGAGTCCATGCTGTTGAACAATCGTTGTAGCATTCAACCTCCGGTTGCAGACCGGCGTGTGTGAACTTCAGCTCTGTTTTGCCGGCTTTCCGTGCAATCTCAAAAATGATTTTTGTGCCGGTCCATTCCTCCTTGTCTTCAAGAAAGTTAAGCCGACTCTCAGTCACCAGCCAAACAACTTTTTGGTCAGGAACCAGTTCAGTTACCTTTTGTTTGGAATAGTGAAATTCTTTGTAGCGGTAAGTAAACTCACTGTTAAGATTTTTCGTGTCGCCTTCGAATTCGCCCGACCACCATTTTCCCGGATTTATTACTGCCTCGAATACTTCATTCGGTGTCTGGTCTACTGCAATCGTAGTTGCAAAATTTGTCGCTGCCATGTTTATCTATTTATTTTTTTCAAAACTACAGGCAAACCTGCACCATGTGGTGGGTCTAAACGGACAATCTGGTGGGGTGATACAGACAATACTTGTTTTATCCTAAAATAAAAAATCAACTAAAACCGCATATCATTGGCCAGGTAAGAAAAAGGCCGGAGCAGTAAAGGAAACATGTCGCTCCAAAAAGCAGATGAGCATGCGGTGATGGACAAAAGAGACAATTTATTGTAGTATGTGTCCACGTAGGCGACAGATCTATCCACTCATGCCGGTAATCGTCGCCAAAGTCCTAATTTCAATAAACAAAAAAGAAAGTTATGGCAAAAGAGAAAGCGATTCTTGCAGGCGGATGTTTCTGGGGCGTGGAAGATCTCATACGCGATTTACCGGGTGTCCTTTCGACAACTGTCGGCTACACCGGCGGAGATGTTCCTAATGCCACCTATCAACATCACGGCACACATGCGGAAGCGATCCTGATTGTATTTGATTCTGAAAAACTGTCTTACCGAAAATTACTCGAATTTTTCTTTCAAATACATGATCCGACCACACTGAACAGGCAAGGAAACGATTATGGGACCTCTTACCGGTCGGCTATTTTTTATCTGAACGAAGAACAAAAAACTGTTGCTGATAAGCTGATTGCCGATTTGTCTGCAGAAGGTATTTTTTCTCGTCCGATTGTTACAGAGGTCGCCCCCGCAGCGGATTTCTGGGACGCTGAAGAAGCGCACCAGGACTATCTGAAGAAAAATCCCGGCGGTTACACCTGTCATTATATAAGACCCGACTGGGTGCTGCCGGCTAAAGCAACTAAATAATGAGACACATTGGATGACCGTTACAATCAGGAAAATTGAAGTGGCATCAATATCGGACGCTTATGGCCAGAAGTCGGGCCGCCGGTGTTCACCCCGCATCGTGCAATCTGCGCAATACGGATATGTTAACCCGGCTAAACCTATGCGGTAGGGAGGCGGGCCCATAGATACATTTGTGAGCGTAGGTACCAGCTTACGTTCTACCTGTTCTTCATAGGTCATGAAACGTTTCTGCAACGTATCGGTACACCCCGAATAATAGATATCCACTTTTGTCCAGTCGGGAACCTCTCTGAAGCCGATGAACAATCGCTTTGTTTGTACCGTGGTAGCGTCAACAAATCCGATCACTGTTTCGGCCGCGGTGGTAACGCATCGCAGGTTAGTTTTCATTTCGCTTGGTTGTGCGTCGAATATGGTTCCGAGGCTTTCGGAATTCCCTTCCAGGATACGGTAAAAATCGTA
>CBIGXK010000377.1:0-3564 GCA_966193805.1 uncultured bacterium
CTGTCTTCCTGCACCGGACTATCGCCAGGATTCACGGCGCGGTTTTGTTCTTCGGTGTTTACCACTTTTTTATCCCGGTCGCTCATGATTAATGATTTTAATGAACATTACTGAACACCATTGACCTCCTCATGCCTTCTGCGTTTGAGGAGGCTGCCGATCTTCACTAACAGCTTCTTTCCTTTATCCGCGAACATATGGCTGCTGTAATTTCTCACGACAAAAGGCACTGCCATCCTGGTGATCCATCCGCCTTTACCCAGTACAAATTTGGTGATAAATAGATCGGTGGCCATTTTCAGACCCATATTCATGAAGGGATGACTCTTATCGGGATGAGTGAGTTTGCCGATGAATCCGAACACGCTTTTTACTGGACCGAATTCATTCTTCATCGTTTCCCAATTATCCTTTATCCGCTGTTTCTGAACGGCGTGCACTCCTTTCAATCTGTCTCTTTCCGCACAAAGGTCATCGTACGTTTTGATCGTCTTGTTCATACAGCTTATTGATTATTTTATTCCTCAGCATCGGGAAAACAATTCTTTTTCTCATGGCCACTACCACCAGGATGATCAGCAGGAACAGTACCGCAACTAGCAGGTACCCCAGCGCATCACTATTCAGGAGATCGCCGAGCCATACACCGAGCGCGATGCCGCCAAACAAAATGACAAACAATCCGAGGAACAGCACCACGAAAGAGGCCATTACCGAGGCAACAACAGCCGTTGCCTTGTCGGTGACGTTAAGCACTGCGAGCTTGTAAGATGTTTCGAGATAATCCGTTATGCTTTCTGTCAGGTCGCTTACCTTGGATTTTACGTCTTCCATTTTTACGCGAATTTAAAAGAATAAAAAAAAGCAGGTTTTCACCTGCTTCTTATTCAACTCAGGTTCTCTGCTACGTTGTTGTATCGGTCTTGCGCCTGTCCGGCCATGTCTTTCGCTTTCTTTGCCGCTTTGTTGGTAAGATTGCTCAATTCCGATTTGCCTTCCGCAAACAGGTCGGCAAGCTGGCATGCCCAGTCGTTAGCCGCATCCTTCACGCGTTGGCGGATATCGCTGCCTTTTTCGGGGGCCAGCATCATGCCTATAACGGCGCCGGCTGCAGCTGCACCAACTATTCCCAGAATTACTTTAGTTGTTGAGGTCATAATATGAAGTTTATTGATGAATGAAAATGATGAAAGATGTAATATCCTTTACGGTTTAAATATTATGCCGCAATTTACGTTTAAAATAAATGTAGGGAATTTGTTGATGGTAATCAGTTTCTTGTGTATTATATTCTACAGGGAACGCCATTATATAGGTGGTAAGAAATTTTCTATATTTAAAGCCAATTATGTCTCAAAAGAAAAAAGTGCTGATTATTGACGACGAGGTCGACCTGTGCCTTCTCCTCAAAACCTATTTGAACCGCCGCAACTATGAAGTGTACTACTCGCACACACTGAAAGAAGGCATGAGCCAGTTCAAGCAGGTGATTCCGGACATTCTTTTTCTCGACAATAACCTGCCGGATGGCACAGGCTGGGAAAAGGCCGCGGGCCTCATGGAACAGTACCCCGATTTGCAGGTGCACCTCATCAGCGCCTATCAGCCCAACACCCCCGACAAGATCAAGTCGTCGTTCAAGGTTTGGGAAAAGCCATTGACACTCAAGGACCTTGATAACTACATGGCTCATTCGTAAATTAACAATCACTCTACAAACCAGATAGGGATTTTCCGGCTAAAAGCTTTTATATTTGCTGCTCAAATGAATAGGATGACCGGAGAATTGCCCGCATTTTGTTGTTGTTGCTGTGTATAACGGCGAAGGGGTATGTAGGTGGGCAACCTCATTGAATAAAAACGCTTTGTAACTGATTAACTCCACTAAATGTGGGGTTTTTTATTTTATTAAGATGATTACAACCGGTACGAAACAGGAAGAAGAACGACTGGCAAAGAGGATCAGGGAAGTTGAGAAACAGATTGGCAATACACCTGTTCGGCAGGTGAGCCCGGAATTGTATGATGTTCCCGGCGTTTCCATTTACGCAAAAATGGAGTGGATGCAGCTTGGCGGCAGCATCAAGGCCCGCGCCGCCTACTCCATCATCAGGAACGCGATTGACAAGCACCAGTTAAACGAAAAAACGATCCTCCTTGACGCCACCAGCGGCAATACAGGCATCGCCTACGCTGCGATTGCCCGCGAAATAGGGCTGAAAGTGAGCCTGTGCCTACCGGAAAACGCATCCCTCGAACGCAAGGAAATACTCACGTCTCTTGGTGTTGACATCATTTATACCTCACCGCTCGAAGGTACCGATGGCTCCCAGCAGGTGGCGCAGGACCTGGTGAATAAGGAACCAGGCAAATATTTTTACGCCGATCAGTATAAAAACGAAAATAACTGGAAGGCGCATTACAATACCACCGCCTTTGAAATCCTGGATCAGGTTCCCAATATTACCCACTTCGTGGCCGGACTCGGCACTACGGGCACCTTCGTGGGCACGGGCCGCAGACTCAGGGAGCTAAGGCCCGACGTTCAATTGATCGCACTGCAGCCCGACAGCGCGCTGCACGGACTGGAGGGATGGAAACACCTGCCCACCGCCGTTGTGCCCAAAATATACGACGACACAGTGGCGGATGAGGTGCTCGAAGTGACTACCGAACAAGCCTACGCAATGCTGAAAAAGGTGCATGATGTTGAAGGCTTATTGCTGAGCCCCTCTTCGGCGGCCAACGTAGTGGGATCGATAATGATAGCAGAAAGAATAAAGAAGGGTACGATTGTAACGGTGCTGCCTGACAATGCGGATAAGTATTCGGAAGTAATCAAAAAACTGATAAAAAAATGATCATAGTAGCCAATGAAGCAGGCATTGTTATGAATGAAGATGCGGTAAAGGCATTTCCCGACGAATGTTGCGGGTTTATGTTCGGCCATGAAGATGAAGAAGGCAACCGCGTAGTAACAAAAGCGCTGCCCATCGACAATTCGGCGCAGGAAAACAGGAAGAGAAGATTTGTGATTGCACCGAAAGACTACATGAAAGGCGAACAGTTTGCTGCCGACAACGATTTGCAACTGCTGGGTATTTATCATTCACACCCCGATCATCCGGCCATTCCTTCCGAACATGACCGCGTGGCAGCACAACCCTGGTTTTCTTATGTTATAATTTCAGTTTCTAAAGATGGCGTGAAAAATGCGCGGTCATGGGTATTGAATGAAGCATTCCAGTTTGACGAAGAGGCGTATACAAACCAGTTAACGAATACAAAATAATAGCATTTTATTATGGCAACCATCATCATTCCGACACCATTAAGAAAGTTTACAAATAATACGGCGAAGCTGCCCATCGGCAGCGGCACAGTTGCCGACAGCATCCGTGAACTGACGACTAATTTTCCGGCCCTGAAAAAGCATTTGCTGGATGAGAATGGGAAGATCAGAAGCTTCGTGAACATTTTTGTGGGCGACCAGGATATCAGGGATTTGCAGGAAGAGAAAACAGAAGTGAAGGAAGATACGGTGCTGAGCATTATTCCCGCGAT
>CBIGXK010000378.1:0-3513 GCA_966193805.1 uncultured bacterium
TTGTAGCGCTGGCCATTGTTCATCCTGAAATGATCACCAATGCGCACCGTAGCTGCCTTTGCCACATCCAGCATGGGAACGCCTTTCGATTTGAGGTGGGCACCGTAAACAACGCCGTTGATCCTGAAAAGCAGGCGAGTGAACATTAGGCTGAAAAAGAAATCAATTCTTCTTCCCATCCATCTAAAGAACTTATATATCCAGCGAAAAAATATCAATCCTTATATCGTTTCGTTTATGAACGATTCAACTTTTTGATCTGATCTTAAATTGATCGGGCTTGCTCTTCGGCAGGTCGGGCTCGCCTGATGTATAATCATCCGCGTTCGTGTAGCCGTAGCCGTAATTAGAGCCATATTTTCCAATACCCCTGCTCTTCACGCCATTAAAAACAATGGCCATGTTCTTGAGGCCGCCGAGTTTATTTGATTTATCAATTTTTGCCAGCGCTGTTTTGGGCGTAACGCCGTGCCTGATCACGTACAGCGTGGCATCGCAATAGGGCGAAAGAATATATGCGTCGGTAACCGGGCTCACCGGCGCCGTATCGATAACGATGTAATCGAATATGCCTTCGAGAAATGAGAACAGCTCTTCCATGTTGCCGTTCATGATCAGTTCCGACGGATTGGGGGGAATGGGACCACTGGGAATGATGAACAGGTTTTCATTGATGGACGTTTGCCTGATGATCTTTCGTGCGTCCCTGTCGCCAATAAAATAATTGGTGATGCCTTTTGATGAATTGATGCCCAGGTAAGTGCTGAGTTTGGGTTTGCGCAGGTCCAGCTCCATCAGCAGCACCTTCTTTCCTGCAAAGGCGAGCGTTAATGCCAGGTTGAGTGAAATAAAACTTTTTCCTTCGCCCGAAACGGTAGAAGTTACCAATATTCTTTTGTTCTCTGCATTGATGCCGATGTAGGAAAGCGATGTTCTCAACTGCCTGAATTGCTCCGCGATCAGCGTACGTTTGCCATCGGCTACGATAACAGGATTTTTGGAAGGCTCGTTGGCAATTTCACCGATGATCGGAATGGAAGTGGCGCCTTCGATCTCCGACCTGAACATCACGTTAGGGTTCAGCACTTCCTTCATGGATACAAAAAAGATTCCCGCGAATATGCCGATCGCCACTGCAATCACAATGGTCAGTTTGCTTTTAGGGCTAACGGGCTTTATGGTTGAATGTGCCCTGTCGATCAGCCGGCTGTCGGATGCTGTTGCGGCCAGCGATAATGCCGTTTCTTCGCGCTTTTGCAGCAGGAAGGTGTAGATGCTGTTTTTGATAGACTGTTGCCTGCTGATTTGCAGCAGTTCCCTTTCTTTTTTAGGGATGGTGTTGAGCATGGCCGCATAGCGGTTTCTTTCCTCGGTCATCCCTGTGGTGCCCACTTGCAGGCTCTTCCTTTGCACCTGGATGGCCTGGAGGATCTTTGGCCGCAGCACATTCATTTCTTCTGCAAGAGAAAGCAGCACCGGGTTATTTTCGGCTGTTGTTTTTCGCAGACCCTGGTAATTTGCTTCTACCGTGTAGTAACGGCTAAGCAATTCCGAAAGAACGGGATCGGTTACACCGAGTGTGCTGGGTATGATGAGCGATTTATCCTTGCTGCCCGAAACATAATTCTGTACCTCGTCAAGTACCGCCAGTTGAATGGTGCTCTTCGTTGCCTCTTCATCCGTTTTCTCGGCCGATTCAAGAAATATCTTTCCCTGCTCGCTGATGTTGACAATCTTGTTTTCGTTTTTGTATTGCTGTAGTTCCATCTCTACCGAGTCGAGCTCGGAAACGATAAAGTTGAGGCGGTCGTTTACAAACGAAAGCGTGTTAGCGGCAAGAACGTTTTTGTCGTCGATTGATGCTTTGTTATACACGGCAATCAGTTCATCAATGATGTTTTCTGACCGTTTTGTTACGGGATCCTTCAGCCGCAGGTAAATAATGGTGGCTTGTTTGCTGGCGGCTTCCACTTCAATATCTTCCAGCAATTGCTGCGTTACGTGGTAAGGGTTGACGAGCGAGAAAAATAATGGCTTGGGTTCGGGTGGCGCCTTGTAATACCTGTTGGGGATGAACTTCAAAGTACCGTAAGCGGTTTTCGTCCAGGTGTTGAGCGGAATGTTGAGTGAGTCCATCTTCACCTGGCTCGTTGTTGAATCGTAAGCGAAGTACACTTTTTTTACTTCAACGATAGAGTCGGGATGCAGGGCCTGGATCATCACCGGCGAGTAGCTGTAGCCCGAAGCGTTCCTGATCTTTCCCTCGTAGGTGATGGGCGCGTACAGGTTGAGGTTGTTCACCACCTGGCTCATCAGCTCAACCGACTTGATGACCTCGATCTCGTTCTCGACTATTTTGGAGGAGCCGAAAAAGTCGAGCGACTCCATAATGGAAGATTCATCGAGGCCTTTCTTTTCATCCTTGATCAATAATTTGGCGCTTGATTCGTAAATGGGGGTGGCGTAACGCAGGAAGACCAGGGCACCGATCACAGACAGGATCATCAACACCAGGAAGAGCGGCCAGTAGGGCAGGTACCGCGATAGGATCGCCGCTATCGGACTTCCCGAACTTTCGTTATCATTCTCAAACTTTTCCTGGTTCATCATTCATTAACTTAAATACAGGAAAAAAATTACTGCACTCAGTAATTATAATCCCGCTTGTAAATATTCATGCGCACACCGATTGAGGCGACAGTGGTATTCCTGTCAGGAGCAAAGTTATTTTCAAAAGATAATTTCCGCATTAAAAATGAGCCGTCAATGAACAGGTTTTCGAGAAGTTCATAAGTAAACAGGAAACGCGCATTCAAGCCGGTGGTTTCAACACCAGAGGGAATCGTAAAGCCATAATCATCAGGCCTTAACGATGGTTCTTTCCTGATGTTTCCGCCATAACTGTACTGGGTTGAATCGACACCCTGCTTCCATGAAATAACCCTTAATGAAGTAGTGATCCTTTTGTGCGGCTGGTACCTCAGGATACCGATGCCTTCGAAGAAATTGGCGCCCAGCGGGTGCGCAAGCGGTTGATTATAATGGGTATAGCTTCCGAGCGAATCGGCGGCATATGTGTACGGCCGCACGGCATTCATTTCGACCTGCAGGTCGAGGTTATCTACGCCAAACAGGTTGATTGTTTTAGCACCGAGTTGCACACCAAACCGGTTGTTCCACCAGCCGCTGCCTGTGGTGATTTCTTTGAGTTGAAAGTTATCTATGAGGAACTGTCCATAGAACTGCGCCTTTTTGGCCACGTTGGCCTTGAATTCGAAACCCCCGATGTTGTTAGCGGGTTTGTTTTGGCGTATATCGGCTACAGGGTAATAGATGATCGGTATCATGTACAGCCAGTCGTTGCGGTCAACTATCGAAACCGACTGGAAGAAAGCCACGTTCAGCCATTTGGTGGCATTGATGCTGAGGTGATGGAACGCCGTCATCCTGCGGCCCACCGGGTGCTTCTCCACGCGCTTGTTTTCAAACTGTGGAATGAAGGGTGTGTAGATG
>CBIGXK010000379.1:0-3512 GCA_966193805.1 uncultured bacterium
CCGTAATGGACGCGCGCAGGAAGGTGCAGACGCTGGAGGCCGTAACGGTTACCGCCCGGCAGAAATCGAAGAAGGAAGAGATGGACGAAAAATATACCAGTGGATTGTTTTCGGGTGGTGACGCATATACTTTTTTGCTGGATGACGACATCAGCGCCAAAGGCGCGTTATCGGTACTCAATTATTTGCAGGGAAAAGTGGCGGGATTGCAAATAACGGGGATGGGTCAACAGGCCACCATGAGCTGGCGCGGCGGTACGCCGACTCTTTTCATCAACGAGATGCCTTCGGATGTGGGGATGGTTCAGACCCTGACGATGGCGGATATTGCCATGATCAAGGTGTTCAGACCCCCGTTTTTCGGCGCGCAGGGTGGAGGCAGCGGCGGTGCGATCGCCATTTACACGAAGAAAGGTGCCGACATGAGCAACAGCAGCGTAAAGGGACTCGATTTTGCGAACATTGTGGGTTACACCGTTCCCAAAGAATTTTATTCTCCTGATTACTCCAGGTATGACGAGCGCCATAGCGATCCTGACTACCGTCCCACATTATACTGGAACCCTTATATTCTTACGGATAAGGACAGCCGCCGAACATTTTACACGTTCTATAACAATGACGTGACAAAACGCTTTCGCGTGGTAATTGAAGGTTGTAATGTAGAGGGAAAGCTGACGCGGATCGAAAAGATTTTTGAGGTTAACTAGCTTCCACGCGATCCACCGGTCTTCACCGGCTTTTTCGTAACCCCTGTGGGCTTTGAATTCTGCCTCATGAATTTGGATTCCTGACCGCTGCTTTTCTGCTTATTTGCCTTTTTATCGCCCTTATTATTTTTCGGAGTAAGTAGTCCCATAACGTAGGTTTTTCTTTGTAAATATACTGTTTGTATCTTCGTCGCCCAATAATAAAGCCCACAGAATGAGCGAAGAGAAAAGTCTTAACTTTTTGGAAGAGATTGTAGAGGACGACCTGCAAAAAGGAAACTATGAACAAATCATTACGCGTTTTCCGCCGGAACCTAACGGGTATCTTCATATAGGTCATGCCAAAAGCATCTGCCTGAATTTTGGTCTTACAAAAAAATACGGCGGCTACACCAACCTGCGGTTCGACGACACAAACCCGTCCACAGAAGAAACAGAATACGTTGACAGCATTAAGGAGGACGTTCGCTGGCTGGGTTTTGAATGGAAGAACGAGCGTTATGCATCCGATTATTTCGAACAACTGTATGAGTTTGCGGTGGAGCTGATAAAAAAGGGCCTCGCCTATGTAGATGACTCCACCTCAGAAGAAATTGCCGCAATGAAAGGTACGCCAACCGAGCCCGGAAAAGAAAGTCCTTTCCGCAACAGGAGCGTTGAAGAAAACCTGGACCTGTTTGAAAAAATGCGAAACGGAGCATTTGAAGACGGTTCGCGTACGCTGCGCGCCCGGCTGGATATGGCCTCGCCCAATATGCAGTTGCGCGATCCCGTGATGTACAGAATTAAACGAGCGCATCATCACCGCACCGGCGACAAATGGATAATTTATCCTCTTTACGACTTTGCCCATGGCCAGAGCGACAGTATCGAAAATGTAACACATTCTATCTGCACACTAGAGTTTGTGCCCCACCGGCCGCTGTACGACTGGTTCATCGAGCGACTTGAAATATTTCCGTCAAGGCAATACGAGTTTGCGCGCCTCAACCTGAACTACACGGTGATGAGCAAGCGAAAACTGCTGAAGCTTGTGAACGAAAAATTTGTGAACGGATGGGATGATCCGCGCATGCCCACGATCAGTGGCATGAGGCGCCGCGGCTATACTGCCGAAAGCATTCGCAACTTCTGCGAGCGGATTGGTGTGGCCAAAAGAGAGAATATGATAGACATAGGGCTGCTCGAATTTTTTGTGCGCGAGCACCTCAATAAAATTGCCCTGCGGCGGATGGTGGTGTTTGATCCCCTGAAAGTGGTGATCACGAATTATCCCGAAGGCCAAACAGAGACGATCATAGGTGAAGAAAATCCGGAGGATCTTTCTGCGCCAACGCGTGAGATCCCGTTTTCGCGCGAGTTGTATATAGAGAAAGAAGATTTCATGGAAGAGCCCCCAAAGAAGTTCTTTCGACTGTCGCCGGGTAAAATGGTAAGGCTGAAAAGCGCCTACATCATCCGTTGCGACGAAGTGATAAAAAATGAAAAGGGTGAACTGGTGGAGATCAGGTGCAGTTATCTTCCGGAAAGCAAAAGTGGAAATGACACTTCAGGTATCAGCGTAAAAGGAACCTTGCACTGGGTGAGCGTTCCGCATGCCGAAAAGGTGGAGCTGAGACTCTACGACCGGTTGTTCCGGGTTGAGGATCCTTCGAATGAGGAGGGTGATTTTGAAGATTATATCAATCCCCATTCGCTGGAGGTGGTGCAGGCTTTTGCCGAGCCCGTATTGCAGCGGGCAAACCCGGGTGAACGTTACCAGTTTTTACGGAAGGGATATTTTTATCCCGATAAAGATTCGGCGCCGGGTAAATTGGTGTTTAACAGAACCGCTACCTTGAAAGACACGTGGGAGAAAGAGAAACTTAAAGTCAAAAGTTAGGGTCGCAATCAAGGTTTTACTTATAACTTATAACTTTTAAGTTTTAACTCCCCTTATATTCTCCGTAAACCTCTCTCAGGGTGTCTGCAATTTCGCCGAGGGTCACCATGTTTTCGACTGCCTGCAGCACCGAAGGCATTATGTTTTCCTCGCTTGAGGCCGCATCGTTCAGCACCTGTAAAAGACCATCTATTTTCGCGGGGTCCCTTCTCTTTTTCAACGATTCGATCTTGTCGATCTGAACCTGCCTGATCGAATCATCGATCCTGAACGGCGGTACGTCGTTTTTTTCGGGCGATTGAAATTTATTCATTCCCACAATTATTTTGTCTCCCGCTTCCACTTTTTTCTGGTGACTATACGCACTCGCGGCGATCTCTTCCTGTATAAATCCCTGTTCGATGGCGCTTACGCTGCCGCCCAATGCATCTATCCTTTCGATGAGCCGCCACGCTTCTTTTTCCACTTCATTAGTGAGCGATTCAATATAGTAACTGCCGGCAAGCGGATCGACGGTATCGGCTGCTCCGCTTTCGAAGGCAACCACCTGTTGCGTGCGCAGCGCAATCCGTGCCGCCTCTTCTGTGGGCAGGCTCAGGGCTTCGTCGTAGCCATTGGTGTGCAGCGACTGGGTTCCTCCCAGTACGGCGGCGAGGGTTTGGATGGTTACCCTTGAAATATTATTGAGTGGCTGTTGGGCGGTGAGCGTGCTGCCGCCGGTTTGGGAGTGGAAGCGCAGCATCATTGCTTTCGGGTCGGTGGCGCCAAGATCTTTCATGATCTCTGCCCACATTCGCCTGGCTGCCCTGAACTTGGCCACTTCTTCGAAAAGGTTGTTGTGTGAATTGAAAAAGAAAGAAAGCCGTTTTCCAAACACGTTGATGTCGAGGCCTTTTTCAATCGCAGCCTTCGCATATGCC
>CBIGXK010000380.1:0-3504 GCA_966193805.1 uncultured bacterium
TTGCCCTGTTAAAAAATTTAGTATTTTAGCACTAAATTTATTAGGCCATGTCTGAAGCCGGTAAAAATCTGAAATATCTTCGCAAGCTCAGGGGCTGGACCCAGGAAGAGTTTGCGGCCAGGTTGAAAATTAAACGCTCATTGCTGGGAGCCTATGAAGAAGAAAGGGCAGAACCCAGGATAGAAGTCCTCGAAATGGTAGGGGAGATGTTCAAACTCTCTCTCGACGAGCTGTTATTAACCGAACTGGGCGACAACAAGGGCAACTACCTCGCAAAAAGGCGCGCACAGAAACTTTTGGCGGGCACCAACGAAATAAGCTTCGTTCCAGTCAAGGCCGCAGCCGGCTACCTGGCCGGTCACTCCGATCCGGAATATATAGACGAGTTAAACACGTTTACACTCCCGATGCTGGCCGGCGGGAACTACAGGGCCTTCGAAATAGTGGGCGATTCCATGCTGCCCACGCCCAGCGGCTCCATCATTATCGGTGAAAACACACCCACCATCGACGATGTAAAAAGCAATCAAACGTACATCATCGTGTCCCGTAACGAGGGGATCGTTTATAAAAGGGTGCTGAAAAATCCCAAATCGAAAGGAAAGCTCACCCTCGTGAGCGATAATACGTCTTACCAGCCTTATTCCGTGAATGCCAGCGACATCATGGAAATCTGGAAAGCGAATATGGTCATCAGCAAGGTAAATGTGCTGCCCCGCTGGGACGTGAACCAGCTTGCCAATATGGTGAGCACCCTGCAGGACCAGGTGGCCAACCTCAAGAATCGGATAAGCTAAGCGCCATTCGTGGTAACCGGCAGGTTTGGAGAACACCTTTTAATCGCATTTTTGTTCCTAAAGTTTTAACTTTTAAGGTTTAAGTATTAAGTTTAATGCCAGACGTGAGGGGATTTTCGGCTATTTTTGACACCGCCAAAATACATGCTGAGAGAGACAGTACTCATACCTATTTTCCTATGTATTTGCCTTGTGTCGTTTGGACAGGCGAAAAAGATACATGCAGAAAAAGTCACGCACCCACCACGCATCGATGGCGTTCTTGACGATGCAGCCTGGCTCACGGTTGCTCCTGCAAGAGACTTTATTACCAACAAGCCTAATTTTGGACTACCGGCATCAGATAGTACCGCCGTTAGAATTGTGTACGATAACACGGCCATCTACATAGGTGCCTACCTTTATGCCGACCCTGCCCGGATCCGGAAGCAATTCACTCCCCGCGACCAGGAGCGGCAGGCCGACGTGGATCACTTTGCAGTATTCATCGATCCCTATCACGACCGGCAAAATGCATTTCAATTCCTCGTTACCTCCCGAAACGTGCAAAGCGACGCCCGAATCTCGCCGAACGTAATACCCGCCGAAGGCGTTTACGGCGAGCTTAGCTGGGATGCAGTGTGGGAAAGCAAAGTGAGCATGAGGCCCGACGGATGGACGGTGGAATTAATGATACCGCTGTTCTCGCTTCGCTTTTCAAAAGAAAAGATCAGGGACTGGGGCATCCAGTTCATGCGCTTCAGCCGGCGCGCGAACGAAACATCTTTCTGGAATCCCGAGGATCCGAATGTCAGTGGCTTTGTGAACCAGTTTGGGATGATGGATGGGCTCGAAAACTTATTACCTCCGCTGCGGCTCAGCTTTTCGCCCTATGTGAGCGGCGGATACCGCGAAACCCCTTCGCCCAATGCCAATATCAAGAACGAGTGGCTGAAAAGCGGAGGGATGGACGTTAAATACGGCATCAGCGAAAGCTTTACACTCGATGCCACGCTGATCCCCGATTTCGGGCAGGTGATATCCGACAACGTCATCAATAATATTTCACCTTTCGAAATCCAGTTCAGGGAGAACCGGCCATTCTTTACCGAAGGAACGGAACTGTTCAACAAAGCCGACATCTTTTACTCGCGTCGCGTGGGACGCGAGCCCGGGGGCTACCAGGGAATTATCGATTCGGCGCAGGCCGGTTCGCTGGACAATTTTGACATTCTTCGAAATCCGGGCATTACGCGGCTGTATAATGCAATGAAATTTTCGGGAAGAACCAACGGCAACCTCGGCATCGGGTTGTTTAATGCGGTGGCCCAATCGGAACAGGCAAAGCTGAGAAACAGGTTCAGTGGCAAGGATTCGTTGATCACCACGGAAGAGTTGACCAACTATAATGTTTTTGTTCTTGACCAGGCCCTGAAGAACCGGTCGTACGTCACTTTAACGAATACGAATGTGCTGAGGAACGGTGCGGCGCCCGATGCGAACGTGACGGGTGTCGATCTTGCGCTGTACGACAAAAGAAACCGGTTCGGGTTGTTGCTCAAGCCGCGGTACAGTAAAATCTTTGATTCGACGGGCGGGTATGACGGGTTTAAAAATTACCTGGAGTTCGGAAAAGTGAGTGGGAAATTTCAATACTCCATCAGCAACGACCTCAAAACTGCGCAGTACGATCCGAATGACCTCGGTTTTTTGCTGTCGCCAAATGAATTCAGTACCAGCCTAAAATTGAGTTACAATATTTTCCAGGCCAACAAGTCGTTTCTCAATCAGCAATACACCTTGGTTGCTACGCAGTCGTATTTGTACAAGCCATTTGAATACCAGCGAACGGAGCTGATCGCCACCTCGGCATGGACGTTTAAAAACTTCTGGACCTTTGAGATGGAAGCCGGTGCTTTTCCTACGTGGTACAATGATTTTTTTGAATTGCAAACGCCCTCCGACCAGCTACTGACACCAAGAAAAAAACTCAGAAGGGCGCCCTATTACTATCTTTTTCTCAACGGTACCACCGATAACCGCAAACGACTGCTGGTGACCTGGACCCTCGGTGGCGCGGAAGGGCCGTTGCCAGACAATCCCTTTTACAAAGCCTCGGTCGAAGCGAGATACCGGTTCAGCGACAGGTTCACGCTCACGGCGGCATACTACAGGCAACACGACCATGGACAATTTGGATATTCTTTCATGCGTGAATCGGGAACCGGCGAGCCTATCCTTGCGAGAAGGCAGTATACTGACGTAACCAGTGTGGTCAGCGGCATCTACAATTTCACGCCCAGGATGAATCTCACGTTCCGGGTACGGCATTTCTGGAACCGCATCCTGAATACAAACCTGTACCAGGTAACGGATGATGGAAACTGGTACGAAAGGTTCAATATTATTGCTTCGGATGTGAACGTGAATTATAACGTGTTCAATACTGATGTGTTTTATACCTGGGATTTTAAACTGGGGAGCCGGATCATTTTTGCATGGAAAAATTCCCTTGGTCCCTACTACTAGGGGTACATCAACGGCAGCCTTTATCATTCTTACCTGCAGAATGCGCGGCGCATTCTCGAGGTTCCGCATGCGAATGAATTCACCATAAGGTTTATTTATTTCTTAGATTATCAGAAGCTACGGAAGAGGTAGTCGTTGACTGTCGGTCCACCCCCGGCGCTTCGCGCCACCCCCGCCAGCGGGGGATACATTTTGCAGT
>CBIGXK010000381.1:0-3503 GCA_966193805.1 uncultured bacterium
TTTGAGTCACAGGCGGACAAAAACATACCTAGAAGTCCCAAAGCCAAAAGCGTCAGGTTTCTGCTGCGTAACAACATGGTGAACCTCTCCAAACATGATCCGTGAGATAAGTGGGGATTGAGAAAACGGAATACATACATATGTGTATGTTTCCGATTAAAACTGAATGACCGTTCAGTTTCAACAGCCAAACGTCAAAAACTACTTAAAACCGCTTTTCTTTGCAAAAATTAACTGTTGAAAAGTCATTAACGAAAAATTTCTTGACAGCTGCCACCATCTTTGTACAAATCTCCCACCAATATACATTCACTATTGAATGTTAAATAAAGTCCGGAAAAGATGTTATGGCACGCAAAACAAAAGAGAATGCACTGGAAACCCGCAGCCAACTACTGGATGCGGCGGAAAAAGTCTTTTTTGATAAAGGCTTCTCACAAACCAGCCTGACGGACGTGGCAGACGCCGCCAACATGACGCGCGGTGCTATTTACTGGCACTTCAAAAACAAAGGCGATCTGTTTGAAGCTATGGCGGATCGGGTTCGCCTGCCGTTAGAAAGCCTCTCTGAAGCCTGTACCGATCCGAATGAAAAAGATCCTTTAGGGAAACTGCGGGATTTTTTCGTTCAGGTTCTCAAGGAAAGCGCTCGCAACCCCAGGCGACGCCGGGTTTTGACCATCCTGTTTCATAAATGTGAACTTAATGATGAGACACGGCAAATTGAATTGCGTCGGCAGGCGGCTTGTATCGAATACTTGCAACACACCGAACAATGCTTGCAAAAAGCAATAGCACTCAAACAGTTACCGGCGGATCTTGACGTCCAACAGGCAGCCATCGCCAAGCTGGGATTCGTCATGGGGCTTATCAGCCACTGGCTGTTCCTGCCCGGCAGTTTTGATCTCGAAAATACTGCTGAGACTATGGTGGACAGTTATTTCTCCATGCTGCAACACAGTCCTCACCTGCGCATGAAATCGGTCCCCATCAAATGACCAGCGCATTATCATGGTGGTGCATGATCGTGTTAAAAAATGTTAGCAACTGAAAGAAATCTTCCCGCATCAACCCAAGCAGTGAATTTATGAAATCCACGGCGGTCTATTGGCCAAGTTGATCATCACTTCATGGGTTTACGTATAACCCAATGCGTCGAAACAATCATTGGGGCTCTACGGTCAGCCAGCGAAGCAATGTAGCCAGCATTTGCAAGCCATAAATGTGACCAAATCGGCTGTGCAAATATCAGCCAGTTCCCCGTATTGCTGGCCTGCCTGACGCCAACTGAGCTATAGTAAGGACTGATTTACGACGCATTCTGTTGAGCGAAAATGCGCCCAATGAAGTGAATGATTGTATTGTGGGATATAGCCTGGGTGAACATTCACCGACGCTACCCGGCATGCCCAACCATGAGATCCTGTCTATGTACACCGCTTTTACAAGAAATATCGTTAAACCTTTCCTGTTAACCCTGCTTTTAGCAACCTATGGCGCAAATACGTTGGCCTTACCGGCCCTGAAACAAACGCCCGAACAGGAAAAGGCGGCGATTGAAGTTGTCACTCAATTACATAAAAAACATTACCGTGATCAGGAATTGGATGATGCACTTTCCGCTCGCTTTCTCGATGATTATTTAAAAGCACTCGATCCCGCCAAGAACTATTTCCTGCAAAGCGATATTGATGAATTTGAAAAAAGCCGCAAGAAATTCGACGATTATCTGAAGAAGGGCGACCTCACCCAAGGCTTCGCTATTTTTAACCGTTATAATGAGCGGGTAGAAAAACGTCTGGATGCCATACTCGCACAGCTGGCTGATGAAACGGTTAAGTATAATTTTGAAGTGGAAGAATCTATTTCCACAGATTGGGAAAATGCCCAATGGCCCGCGAATCAAAAAGAAGCCGATGCCTTGTGGCAAAAACGCATCAAATTTAATCTGCTTAACCTGATGCTGACAGGTAAAACGATTGAAGAGAGCAAAACCACGCTTGAAAAACGTTTTAAAAATCAATTACGCCGGGTAAAGCAGCAGGATTCAGAAGAAGTTTTCAGTGTGATGATGAACTCGCTGACCATGCTCTACGACCCGCACACCAATTATCTGTCACCGCGCAATGCCGAAAACTTCAATATCAATATGGCTCTTTCACTGGAAGGTATTGGCGCGGTGCTGCAAAGTGAAGATGAGTACACCAAAGTCATGCGTCTGGTGCCGGCAGGGCCGGCAGCGAAGCAAGGCGAATTAAAACCGGCAGATCGTATTGTCGCTATTGGCCAAGGCACAGAAGGCGAAATGGTCGATGTGGTGGGTTGGCGTCTTGACGAAGTGGTCGATCTGATTCGCGGAAAAAAAGATACCATCGTGCGCCTGGAAGTGTTGCCGGCCAAAGCCAGCCCCGGCAACAGTAAAGTGATCAGCATCAAACGCGAGAAGGTCAAGCTGGAAGAACAGGCTGCGAAGAAACATATTTTCAATGTCGGTGAAGGCGATCATATTTTTAAAGTCGGGGTTATCGACATCCCTACCTTTTATATGGACTTCGAAGCCTACCGTAATCGCGACCCAAACTATAAAAGCACCACCCGTGACGTATTTAATTTGTTGGGCGAGCTCAGCGAACAACATGTTGACGGTGTGATTATAGACCTGCGCGAAAATGGCGGTGGTTCATTACAGGAAGCAGCGGCTCTGACAGATTTATTTGTCGATCCGGGTCCCGTGGTGCAGATTCGCCAAAGCAATGAAGTGATTTCGCGCAGCTACCGTTCCTATTCACCAGCAGTTTATCGCGGCCCGGTGGTGATTCTTGTTGATCGTCTCAGTGCCTCTGCATCTGAAATTTTTGCAGGCGCTATTCAGGATTACAGCCGTGGCATTATTATCGGTACTCAATCCTTCGGTAAGGGCACCGTACAATCCATGCTGCCGTTGAAACACGGCGATCTGAAAATTACTGAATCGAAGTTTTACCGGATCTCCGGTGACAGCACGCAACACCGTGGTGTAGTACCGGATATTGAGTTGCCGACCTTGATCGATACTGAAGAAGTGGGCGAAAGCAGTTATGACAATGCCCTGCCATGGGATCGCATTCATGCGGTAAAACATGATAAATATTTTGACATTCCCGCACTCTTGCCTGCTATTAATCAGCGTCATGAAGCGCGGATAAAAACTGATCCTGATTTTGTTTTCTTGCGCGAACAGCGCGCGATGGCAGATGAAAACAATGAGAAGAAAGCCGTTTCATTACGCAAAACCACCCGCGAACTGGAACAAAAGCAAATGGAACAACGTATCCTGGTAATGGAGAATCGTCGACGCAAGGCCAAAGGTTTGGAGCCCTATGCGTCTTATGAGGACATTAAAGATACTGATGCCGCTGTTGGTGAAGACGGCGAGGAGATCATCAGCGCCGAGCCGGAGAAGATTGATCCTGCCAACGATCCCTTCCTGAATGAAGCAGGACAAGTACTGGCAGACTTTATCC
>CBIGXK010000382.1:0-3503 GCA_966193805.1 uncultured bacterium
GAGTCCTCCCCCGGTCCCTCCTTCGTCGGGACCACCCCCTCCAGAGGGGGATAGGGCAACTATATCCCCGCTGGCGGGGATGGCGCGCAGTGCCGCCGGGGGTGGACCTGTCTCACGGCTCCTCACAACTGCTCGTTCCTCAACACACTCTTCGCCCTGCGATTCTTCTTCTGTTTCTTCTTTGGCTTTGGCTCAGGAGCGATGGAGTAGGCAAGCTTAGCCGCCTCATACGCATTGATCACACCGCCGCTCTTGCAAATGTCACTTAACAACACCATCTCATCAGAGCCCGGCTTCCTTACACTGTCGGCAGGAGCTTGTGCCGTTTTTTCAATGATTTCCTTCACCTGTTCGGCGGAAAGCGTTGGGAAGTATTCCAAAAGAAACGCCGCGGTGCCCGCAACCACGGGCGACGCCATACTTGTACCCTGCGCATTGCCGTAAGTGGTACCGCCGGGAATAGAAGAATATATTTTAACACCGGGCGCAAATACATCCACTTCCTCTTTGCCGTAATTGGAGAAGGAAGCCGTTAAACCGCCGGCATTTTCATCGCCACTTGCACCGACAGTGATCCAGTTTTTCGCCCTGTCGTTGGTTGCTCTCAAATTGGCATTGGGAAAGTTGTATGCCGAGTCTATATTTTTCCCGTCATTACCCGCCGCATGTACGAGCAAAACGTTCTTTGATTCCGCATACTTTACGGCATCGTCCACCCATTTTTTCTGAGGAGAGAAATCTTTACCGAAACTCATGTTCACCACTTTCGCGCCGTTGTCAACCGCGTATCTGATGGCGAGCGCAATGTCTTTATCGTGCTCATCGCCATCGGGTACCGCACGGATCATCATGATCCTGACGTTGTCGGCGATGCCCTGTATGCCTTTATTATTATCTCTTACTGCGGCAATGATGCCCGATACATGCGTTCCGTGGAACGGCGTGCCGGCCATAATATCGCTGTTGCCGTAATATTTATCGTTGATGTCGGCTTCATTGTCGCCAACAATTTCCTGGCGGTAGGCGGGGGGCGCTTTTTCGCGGGCCTCTGCTTTTCTTTCTTCGCCGCTCACAAATTCACCAAAGCCATGCAGAAATTCAATGTTAGTGGTTTCCATCATCTGGTTGGCGCGAAACAGGTAGATCATGCCTCCCTTTGCCGCTTTTTCAGCAACTGTTGTGGCGCGGAACGTGTCGAGGTCGTTGCCGGTGAAAGTATCTTTATTCAGTGATTTTCTTAGTATGCTATCGCTTTTTTGCGCGCTGCTGAATGCTCTCTTCAGCATGGCCAGGTCGAGGCCGGCGGTTTCCTGTCCTTCACCTTCAATTTTCTCTTTCGATCTCAGCCACATCTTGTACTCCTGCAGCGAATCTGCGCTCATTTGCGTGGTGTCGATGGTTTGTCCTTCATATTTACCCTTCAGCGAATGGTAGACCCTTGAACCTTCATAGGAATCTTCTTTTACATTTCTGCCATCTTTACCGCCGATAAAGTTCCAGCCGTGAACGTCGTCTGTGTAGCCGTTGCCATCGTCGTCTTTTCCATTTCCGGGCACTTCTTTTTTATTTGTCCATAATATTGGTTTGAGGTCCTCATGCAAGGTGTCTATGCCTGAATCGATCACTGCAACGATCACTTCGGAGCTTTCGAGGCTCTTTGATTTCACAAAATCGTATGCTTCGTTGATGCTGATGCCGTTAAAGCCATCTTTGGTTTTGTCGAGAAGGTGCCAGCCTTTTGGTACTTCTCCGCTTTTTGGTCCCTGGTTGGTCTGGGCTCCCGAGGTAAAGGATGCCGTTAAAAAACTCAGCGCCACAATTGACGTTTTGATCACCTGGTTCATTCAGTTGTTTTTTGTGTGGACGTAAAAGTAAATAAATAACCGCCACCCCTTGTGTTAATTACATGAGTGGCGGTTATCCTATACAACTGAAATTACTGTACCAGCTTAAGCTCAACGCGACGGTTGATGCGGCGGCCCTCTGCTGTTTCGTTGGAAGTCAGCGGCCTGGACGATCCATAGCCTGCCGACTGCAGCCTTTCGGCTGAAATTCCCTTGTTGATCAGGTAATTTTTAACGGCATCGGCCCTTGCCTGCGACAGCTTCGCATTCAATTCGTCGCTTCCGGTAGAATCGGTGTGGCCCTCAATAACCATTTTCAGGTGGCCGTTCGATTGAAGCACCTGCACCACATCGTCGAGCGCCTTGTATGAATCCCTGGTAAGCTCACTGCTTGAAGGAATAAAGAGGATGTATTTTGCTGAGAGGCTTACCTTCTGCTGAATTTCTTTTTTGATCACCTCCTTCACGGGGCAGCCGCCGTTGGTATCTGGTCCGGCTTCGGTGGGGCATTTGTCGGCCTGGTCGTTAAGACCGTCGCCGTCATTGTCGGGAACCGGGCATCCATTGAATTCAACAACGCCTGCAACAGTGGGACACGCATCCGTTTCGTCGTTCATGCCATCTTTGTCTGTGTCGGGAACCGGGCAACCATTGTATTTAATAGTGCCGGCGATTGATGCGCACTTGTCTTTATTGTCTGCAATGCCATCGCCGTCTGTATCAGGACAACCATTGGTGATTGCTGCTCCGGCGAGGTTCGGGCATGCATCAACGTTATCTGCTACGCCGTCGTTATCGGAGTCTTTGCGCGGCTTGGGCGCCTGCTTCACTTTGTTGAGCCAAAAGCCAAGCGAAACACCGCGTACCTGGTGTTTGAAGGTGCCGTCGTATGATGCGTTATAAAAGTTTGTGAGTCCCTGGCTCATAAAGCCGGTGATAATGAAGCTGCCGAGTTCGAGGCCCGCTCTTGCGTTGAGGCCCGCGTCTATTGTTTTTACTTTTCCGTCTTCGTTGCCGGTTTCGAGTTTGATTTCATCATCCTTGAATGTGTTCGAAGAATAAATGCGTGTACCAAATTTCTGTTTGCCGTTATAAAAAAAACCGACGTACGGGCCCGCACTTAGCAGCAGGTTGGCCTTTTTGCCCAGCGGAAGCCTGTATGCCAGGTTTAATGGTATGTCGATGTAGTTGACCGCAAAATCTTTTGACGCCGAGATGGTGTCGGTGAGGATGGAGTTGATGGTGTCGTTCCTCATGAAGAACTTTCTTCCCTTCGCCATGTAGAGGATTCCGGGTTGGAGCGACCAGCGCGTTTCGTGTGATGAGAGGGGGATATCCAGGAGAACGCCCAGGTTTAAGCCGGAACGGGGGGAATAGTTTGGTTTGACGGAGGTTTCCCAGCCGGTCAGGGAGTTGGTTTCTTTTACGTTTGAGGAATTGGGACCGCCTATGATGGCCATCCTCATCTGTGAATAGGTAAGCGAATGCAGGCTCAGCAGTGCCAATAGGAGGTAGAGATTTTTCATAGCTATGGAGAGAAATAACGGTTTTTTGGGGCGGATTAGTATGGGAGTGAGGAAGTTAAAAGGGGGCAAAGGAGACGGAAGAGGGGAGATGGAAGACGGGAGGGTCCTCCCACCCCTCCAGAGGGGACAGGGC
>CBIGXK010000383.1:0-3478 GCA_966193805.1 uncultured bacterium
GTTCAAGCACATCCTCACAAGAACTGAACATTTTTTTCCATATGTAACATACACGGTGTTATCAACTCATGTTTCCGTATGAAAATTTTGTAAAATAAATGTTCGTGAAAAATTCGTTAATGCGAGAAGTGTAAAATTTTTTCCTCAGTTGTTTCTGGCACCATTTTAGTTGCTCCGCGCAGGTTGATCTATCCTTTACCAGTAAAACTCTGACCAATGAACGCTAGAAATCGCGTGCTAACTGCTTGCGTGGGTCTGCTATGCATGTTCTCTTCGTGCCAAAAAGACCTCGATGTAATTGATGATGGCGCTGAATCGAAAACTATTTCCAGTAATTCAATTAATGACCAGGCGGAAACTTCACCACCAACATGGACGAGTGTGAAGGCGACAGTTAACTCGAATGTCGCAGGATTTTGGCAAGCCGTTCCTGTTAATTACAGCAAAACAACAAAGAAGTATCCACTCATTCTCTTTATTCATGGCATCGGTGAGTTGGGTACAACGCTATCGCGCATGAACTGCTGCGGATTGCCGAACCACCTCTATCACAAAACGTTTCCTGCTAATTTCAATATTGGTGGTGTAAACTATTCATTCATCGTTATTGCACCGCAGTTTAAAGTAAGACCCTCTGCAGCGCAAATGCAATCTGTTATTGATTACGCAAAAAGAAGGTGGAGAATCGATGAAACCAGGGTGTACGTTACAGGTTTAAGCATGGGTGGCGGATCCACATGGGATTACTCAGCAGTTTACGGGCAGAACGCAGCAGCGATCGTTCCTGTTGCTGCCGGTACAAAGCCAACTACCACCATGGCCGCAAACATTGCCAAGAAAAATCTTCCGATATGGGGTCTCTACTCAAGTGCAGACCAGGTGGTGCCTGTTCAGTGGGGACGTGATTTCTTCAGTTGGATCGATGCCAGGAACAGCGCTTACGCTTCAAGAACAAAACTTACGATATGGACAGACGTGAGCCACAACTCTACGTGGGCGCGCGCGTTCAATCCAAAAACGAAAGTTGACGGCTACAATATTTACCAGTGGATGCTGCTTTACAAAAGAGGAACTTCCACCTACGTTCCGCCTCCTCCAACATCATCGCCGGCGCCATCAGGCACTAACAAAGCTCCGGTGGCGCGTGCCGGATCCGATCAAACGATCTATCTTTCTGAAGGCATCAACCGTGTAACACTCGATGGTACTTCGTCATCAGATGCCGACGGTTCAATTTCAAAATATGTGTGGACGAGAGTAAGCGGTCCCACCGATGGTGATCTGTTCGTATTCGGCACTGGTAAAACCTATGCTACCCACCTTATAAGAGGTACGTATGTTTTCCGCCTTACCGTTACCGACAACAAAGGCGCAACAGCATCCGACGACAGGGTGGTGTATGTACAGCAATCGCGCACATCAACATCTCCCGCACCCGCGCCCTCACCTTCAGGTACAAACCAGGCTCCTGTTGCACGTGCCGGATCCGATCAAACGATCTATCTTTCTGAAGGCATCAACCGTGTAACACTCGACGGTACAACGTCATCGGACGCTGACGGCTCAATTTCAAAATATGTGTGGACAAGAATCAGTGGACCCACTGACGGCGATCTGTTCGTGTTCGGTACAGGTAAAGCTTACGCCGCACATTTGATAAGAGGTACGTACGTTTTCCGTATTACCGTAACCGACAACAAAGGTGCAACGTCGTACGATGATAAAGCGGTGTATGTACAGCAATCACGCACTTCATCGTCGCCTGCTCCCACATCGGGCAACCAGGCGCCCATTGCACGGGCCGGCGCTAATAAAACTATTTATCTTTCCCAGGGCATCAACAGGGTAACGCTCGATGCTACATCATCGGCTGATCCGGATGGCTCAATAGTAAGATATGTTTGGACAAAGAGGACAGGACCGAAAGCAGATCTTTACACTTTCGCAACCGGAAGAACATACGCTGCGCATCTCGTTAGAGGAACATACGATTTCGTGGTAACGGTTACCGACAACAAAGGAGCAACAGCTTCGGACAATTTAATTGTTTATGTGAAATAATTCTCAAGACAATCAACTGCAAACCCCGTAACTTTTTACGGGGTTTTTTTATAGTGTTTATTGCGACACCAGTTTGAGGCCAACGATGGAAGCGATGAGTGTGGTGATAAAAAATATTCTCCAGAAGTTAGCAGGGTCGTTGAAAACAAGTATTCCAACGAGTACGGTGCCTACTGCGCCGATGCCTGTCCACACTGCGTAGGCGGTTCCTATGGGGAGGGTTTGTGTGGCTTTCACGAGGAGTATCATACTAACGGTGAGGGCTACCAGAAAGGCGCCATACCAAAAGTAAACGGCGCTGCCCGTTGCCGTTTTTGCTTTGCCAAGGCAAGAGGCGAAAGCTACTTCGAAGAGTCCGGCGATAATGAGGATGATCCAGGCCATGGGAGGTGGTTATTAGTTAAGATGTGAAACGGCAAACGGCAATGGGCAATGGGCAAACGGCAATCGATTTTTTCCATCTCAACCTCACCTCTCCTTAAATACTGTAAACTTCAAAATCATGATGATCACCGCGATGATGAACATGAACAGCGAGAGCCGGTTGATACCATGCATGTACTGCATCCACCTTGTATTCGGCTTATTCGGATCTCTTTTCTTTATATAGAGATATTCAGCAAGTTGACGTAAAACTCCCATGATGCAAAGTTAGCCACTTTCAAATATGCATGCATCGGCTCATTGCACAAGTGAATCCTTCTTCACCCACCTGTTTAATTCTTTTTCGTCGGTAAGATCGAGCCGCAATGGAGTGATGGATACTTTTCCATTCTCCACTGCCCACCGGTCGGTCCCTTCTTCGGCGGCCTCAAGCGGCACGACCGTCGACCAGAATATTTGCCTGCCCATAGGGTCCTTATCGCGGATCACCTTGCCATCGTAGTGGCGTACCGATTGTCTGGTCCACACAATTTCCTGCGGCACGGCAGGCAGGTTAACGTTGAATAGTCTTGGGGAGGTATCCCGGAGCAGTATCCTGAGTGTTTCCTCCACATAGGGCTCCAGGATGCCGAAATCGGGTTCCTGGCCGTGCATCGGTGTGCTGAGGGCGATGCCGCGAAAGCCAAGCAGTACCGCCTGTTTTGCGGCGGCGAGTGTGCCGGAGTGCCACATGGCGTTTCCCAGGTTCGTGCCCAGGTTGATGCCGGAGAGCACCACGTCGGGGTTTTCCCAGATGTGGCTGCCGAGGGCTACACAGTCGGCGGGCGTGCCGTTGATGCGGTAGGCTTCAATTCCTTCAAAGGTGATCGGCGATGTTTTTACCGACATCGGCCGGGAGTGGGTAATGGCGTGTCCCATAGAGGATTGCTCCACATCGGGCGCAAATACTCTCACTTCGCCGAAGCGCAGGGCTATTTTCGCGAGGGCGCGTATACCGGGGCTGTAGATGCCATCGTCGTTTGCTATCAGGATC
>CBIGXK010000384.1:0-3477 GCA_966193805.1 uncultured bacterium
GCCTGATGTCGTTTATACCGTATTTCATCAGTGCGGGCCTTTCGATGCCCATGCCGAAAGCAAAACCGGTATATTTTTCGGGATCGATGTTGCAGTTTTCAAGCACCTTCGGATGCACCATGCCGCATCCCAGTATCTCCACCCAACCCGTGTGCTTGCACACGTTGCATCCCTTTCCGCCACAGATCTGGCAATTGACGTCCATCTCGGCGCTGGGTTCGGTAAAGGGAAAATAACTGGGCCTGAACCTGACCTTTATATCGGTTCCATACATTTCCTGTACGAAATAATAGAGCGTTTGCTTGAGGTCGGCGAAGGAAACGTTTTCATCGATATACAATCCTTCTATCTGGTGAAAGAAGCAGTGCGACCTGGCACTGATGGTTTCATTGCGGTACACCCTTCCCGGGCAGATGATGCGCAGCGGCAGAATACCTTTTTCCATTTCACGGATCTGGATATTGCTGGTGTGTGTGCGCAGCAGCCAGTCGGGATGCTGATGAATGTAGAACGTGTCCTGCATATCGCGTGCAGGATGATGTTCGGGCAGGTTAAGTGCTGTGAAATTATGCCAGTCGTCTTCAATTTCGGGACCCTCGGCTACCGCAAAACCGAGGCGTTGAAAGATATCGACGATATTATTGCGCATCAGGCTGATGGGGTGCCTGCTTCCCAAGGGCACCGGGTCGGCCGGCAGTGTAAGATCTATATGCGAGCCATCGGATACGTCAGCACTATCCACCTGGTTCTTCCACGATTCATATTTGGATTCGGCGAGCTGCTTGAAGTCATTCAATACAAGTCCGAATTCTTTTTTTTTGTCGCTGGGTACATTTTTCATTTCCGAAAAAAGGCCCTTCAGTATGCCCTTCGTTCCCAGAAAACGTATCCGGTAAGCTTCGAGCGCATCGGCTCCATCCGGCACGATGTCTTCGATTTCTTTTTTGTATGCCGCTATCTGCTGCAACAGTTGTTCCATGCGGCAAAGATAGGGAGATGCAATACATTTGCACAATGCCAGACAGCCTGCACATCGCGGATTTCCTCGAACCTTTGCAACCCGCGATTATCTCGAATGATGAACCATTTCATGATGGCCAGATCGGTAAAAACATCATGACTTATGAGCATGACCTTCCGGATATTCAAGCTGCCGATGTGATCATCGTGGGCTGTGCGGAGCGCCGCGGCCTGCACCCGTTTAAGCAGGAGGCATCGCTGAATAATATCAGGCAGGAATTCTATAAACTATATCATTGGCACGGGCCGCTAAGCATCGCCGATATCGGCAATATTAGAACGGGCGCCAGCCTGAACGATACTTATGCCGCCGTTAAAACAATAGTGAAAGAGGTGAGTTCCCTGAAAAAATCGCTGGTGATTATCGGTGGTTCGCACGACCTCACACTCGCCCAATACAATGCCTATACGGAGAGGGGTGTGATCATTGAAGCTGTTTGCGTGGATGCGAAGATCGATCTCGACCTGAACTCCCCCTCGCCGAGCGATCACTTTCTCATGGAAATGCTTACCGGCGAGCCGAATTTTATACGGCACTACAATCACATTGGTTTTCAAAGCTACTTCGTACACCCGCAGATGCTCGAAACGCTCGACAAGCTAAGGTTTGATTGCTACCGCCTCGGCAAAGTGAGAGAAAATATGGAGGAAATGGAACCTGTGATCAGGCACGCCGACCTGTTCAGTTTCGACATCAATGCCATAGCAAACGCCTGGTGCCCATCGAACGAACTTTCGCCGAACGGCTTTAGCGGCGATGAGGCCTGTGCGCTGATGCGGTATGCCGGGATGAGTCATACCAATTGTTCGGTGGGTATCTACGGTTATGATTCGGACCGCGATCCGCTGCGCATGACGGCAAAGCAGATCAGCCAGATGCTATGGTATTTTATCGAAGGAAAAAGCAAAGGCACACGCGAGGCCGGCATACAGGATAAGGACGCATTTAACGAATACCATACTGCATTCGCAGAAGTGGCCACTACTTTCCTTCAAAGCAAGCGCACCGGCCGGTGGTGGATGCAATTGCCCGACCAGCAATTCATCGCCTGCTCATACAATGATTACATCCTTGCCAGCAGCAACGAGATTCCTGAAAGATGGCTGCGCGCACAGGAAAGAACGGTTTAACATGAAAAGATTACTGATCCATACCTGCTGCCTGCTGGCATGCTGTTATTGCATGGCGCAGCAAAAAAACACGGGCCGGCCGCCACTCACGATGCTGCTTAACGATACCGGCCTCAGGTCGGCGCACATCGGCGTAAGCATTTACGATCCTGCCGCTAAAAAATACGTGTACACTTATCAACCAGACAAGTATTTTGTACCTGCCTCGAACGTAAAGATCGTTACCTGCTTCGCCGCCATGAAATACCTGAAGCACATCCTTCCCGGCATCAGGTATTATGAAAATGACACTGCGGTATATCTCGTGCCCACAGGCGATCCTACGTTGCTGCACCGCGATTTTCCCAATCAGCCCGTTATTCGGTTTCTCCAGCAGCAGCATAAAAAAATTTACATCACCGATAAAAACTGGAAGGATAAAGAACTCGGCGCCGGCTGGTCGTGGGATGACTACCAGGACGATTACATGGCCGAAAGAAATGCACTGCCCGTGTACGGCAACACGCTCAGGTGGGTGCAGGAAAAAATACGAAGCAATAACAGGGGGCTCGAAGAATCCATGTCGGTGTATTCGGATCCGGAGGTGAACTGGAAAGTGAAATTTGCCACCGACTCTTTGAAAAAAGAATTTGACGTGGGCAGGGACAGGCTGGAAAATATTTTTAACATCACCGAGGGCACCGCCGATCATGAAGAGGTGTATGTGCCCTTTATTACCGGCGGACTTACCGCAGCACTTGAATTGCTGCCCGACACGATCAACAAGCCCGTAAGTATTTTAAATGATTTTTTGCTTACCGATCCAACGCAGCATACTGTTTGGTCGCAGCCAACCGATTCGGTGCTGCGGCAAATGATGTATAACAGCGATAATTTTTTCGCCGAACAATTGTTGCTGATGGTTTCCGAGCAGCGTACCGGTGTGATGAACGATGCCCTCATCATCGATTCGATATTGAATACCGACCTGGCGGGATTGAAGGATACACCTGTGTGGGTGGACGGTTGCGGGCTGAGCCGCTATAACCTGTTTTCGCCGAACGATTTTGTAAGCATACTCGACAGTATGCGGCTGCAGTTCGGGATGGACAGGGTGAAATCGATTTTCCCCACCGGTGATTCGGGAACGCTTAAACATTATTATGTAAGGGAGAATGGATATATCTATGCGAAAACAGGAAGCATGTCGGGAGTGATTGCGCTGAGCGGCTTTTTGTACACGCGGCGCGGGCGGCTGCTCATCTTTTCAGTGCTGGTGAATAATTACAACGGCAAGGGGAGTTATGCCCGCCGCAGCATCGAGCGGTTTTTGAGAGTGGTAAGGAG
>CBIGXK010000385.1:0-3473 GCA_966193805.1 uncultured bacterium
ACTTAAAATAGGTGCGGCACTATAAATGAGAACATGGAAACAGTAATCATAACGGGAGGAACAGGGATGATAGGTGCGGTGTTGGCGCCATTGTTACTATCCAAAGGGTTCAGGGTCGTCATTTTAACGAGGAAGGCGAAATCTTCTTCGACGGATAATCTGATATATTCAGAATGGGATCCGTCGGCACAGGAGATGGATAAAGAAATTATCGGAATGGCCGATCACATCATTCATCTCGCCGGTGCAAATGTTGGTGAAAAAAGATGGACTGCAAAAAGAAAAAAGCAAATCGTTGACAGCAGGGTGAAGGGCGGTGAAACGATCGTTAAGTCGCTTACGGCTCATCCCAACAAGGTGAAAACAGTTATCGGCGCCTCGGGAATAGGTTGGTATGGCGCGGATAATAAAAAGGCCACCCGCGGTTTTATTGAAACCGATCCTCATGCAAGTGACTTCCTTGGCGAGACCTGTGCGCAATGGGAAGAAAGTATGAAAGGAGTTGCAGCGTTGGGTAAGCGGCTGGTTACCCTTCGCACAGGGGTTGTGTTGAGTAATGAAGGCGGAGCGTTTCGCGAGTTTGTAAAACCGATGAAAGCCGGGGTGGCGACGATCCTTGGGTCGGGGATGCAGAAAATAAGCTGGATACATATTGATGACATCTGCAGGGTGTACCTGCATGCGATAGAGAATAAGAACATGAACGGCGTGTACAATGCCGCGGCGCCTGAGGTGGTGACGAATAAAACGTTAGTGTTGAAAGCGGCGAAAAGGCGGCGCCGGCCCTTTATTCCCGTTCATGTGCCGGGTTTTGTGCTCAAAATTTATTTGGGGGAGATGAGTGTGGAGGTGTTGAAGAGTGCCACTGTTGACGACAGCAGGTTGCGGAGTTCGGGATTTCATTTTTTGTTTCCAACGCTTGATGCGGCGTTGGGGGAATTGTTGGGAAAGTGATTTGGGTTGTTTTTCGTATCACCGGCCGGCGGGGGTGGACCTCCCTTCTCCTTAATTCCGCACCGGCTTCCCCGTCTTGATCACACTTTGAATTCTTTCCAGTGTTTTCCTCTCCCCGCATAAACTTAAAAAAGCTTCCCGTTCCAGGTCAAGCAGGTACTGTTCACTTACCAGTGTTTGTTCACTCAGGTCGCCGCCGCACATCACATATGCCAGTTTCCGCGCCACCAGTGCGTCGTGATCGGTGGCATAACCGCCTCTCCACATACCGTTGATGCCTGCGTACAAGGCGCCCAATCCTGAACGTCCGAGAACGCGGATATCTTTTCGTGGAACGGGCGCGTTATAACCGCTTTCGTGTAATTCGATCACCGATCGCTTTGCTTCCATGATTCTTCTTGACTGGTTCATGACGATCTCATCATGCCCCTTTCTCAACATTCCCAGCTCAAATCCTTCCGTTGCCGATGTAGAAACTTTAGCGGTGGCAATCGTGATGAACCGGTTCTTCAGTGTGATCGTCTCGGGCTCGTCTTCGTGCATCTCATCGGCAGCGCGCAGCACAAATTCTTTGGTACCGCCGCCGCCGGGGATCAGTCCAACACCGGGTTCCACCAGGCCTATGTATGTTTCGGCGGCTGCGCATACCTTATCGGCATGCAGGCTCAACTCGCACGAACCACCGAGGGCAAGGCCATGTGGCGCCACCACTACCGGTACGGCCGAATACCTCACCCGCATCATCGTTTGCTGAAACATTCTCACCGCCATGTCCAGCTCATCAAACTCCTGCTCAACGGCAAACAGGAATATCATGCCCACGTTTGCGCCTGCACTGAAATGCTGTCCGTCATTGGCGATAACCAGTCCCTTATATTTTTCTTCCGCCATCCCCACCGAACGCTGGATGCCCTCAAGCACCTCGCCGCCGATCGTTCCCATTTTCGTGTACCATTCGAGGCCCAAAACGTCATCGCCAAAATGATACAACCTGCATGCGCTGTTTTTCCAAACGGTATTTTCGGCGAAGTTCTTCATCACGATGTAAGCGCCGGTTCCGGGAACCGGCGAATATTTCCCTTCTATAACGTTGTAGCATAAACGCTTTCCATTTTCCACTTTGTAGAAAGAAGTGATCCCTTGATTCAGCATTTCGTTTATCCAGGATGCGACGCTGTAGCCTTCTTCTCTCATTTTTGCGACCATTGTTTCGACTCCCAGGGCGTCCCAACTTTCGAAGGGGCCGATCTCCCAGCCAAAGCCGGCTTTCATGGCATCGTCTACGCGATAAATATCGTCGCTGATCTCGGGTATGCGTTGCGAAATGTAGGAGAACAATCCGTAATGGAATTTCCTGATGAACTCTCCCGCCTTGTCTTTTCCTTCGGCGAGTATCCGCAGCTTCTTCGCAACGTCTTCTTCTTTTTTTGCAGCGTCAGCCGATGGAAACTTCGGTTTCTTGCGCGGTTCGTATTCTTTAGTGGCGAGATTGAGTGCGAATATTTCCTTTTCGCCTTTGTCGTTCTTGACCTTCTTAAAAAAACCCTGGCCGGTTTTGTCGCCGAGCCAGTTTTTTGCTGTTATCTCCTGCAGCCATGCGGGGATGGTGAATGTTTGCCGGGCCTCGTCATTCGGGCAGTTTTCGTAGACGCCCTTCGCCACTTTTACCAGTGTGTCGATGCCGACGACATCGGCAGTACGGAAAGTCGCGGATTTTGGGCGGCCCGATACGGGTCCGGTTAAAAGATCGACTTCATCTATTGTTAGTCCCAGTTGATCTGCCAGCTTAAAAATCGACATAATTGAAAATACGCCGATGCGGTTGGCGATGAACGCGGGTGTGTCTTTGCACAAGACGGTGGTTTTGCCCAGGTGCAGGTCGCCGAATTCCATCAGGAACGAGGTTACTTCAGCATCCGTGTGAGGGGTTGGAATGATTTCGAGCAACCTCAGGTAGCGTGGCGGGTTGAAGAAGTGCGTTCCGCAGAAATGTTTTTTAAAGTCGTCTGAGCGGCCCTCTGCCATCATGTGGATGGGTATTCCGGACGTGTTGGAGGTAATCAGGGTGCCGGCGCGTCTGTGTTTTTCAACCTGTTCGAAGATCTGTTGTTTTACGTCGAGCCGTTCGACCACCACTTCGATGATCCAGTCGCAGTTTTTTATGCCGGGCATGTGTTCGCTGAAGCTGCCTGTGGCGATGAATTTCACGGCGGATTTCGAATAAATGGGGGAGGGATTGGATTTGATGGCCGCTGAAAGAGCGTCGGCTGCCTGTTTGGCTTCCATGTCGAGCAGAAGTACCGGGATACCGGCGCCGGCGAAGTGGCAGGCGATCCTCGAGCCCATTACGCCGCTTCCTAATACCGCAACTTTTTTGATGATTCTTTTTGTCATGGAAGGAGATAAAAGTTTAAGCTTAAAAGTTACAGGTTAAAACTGAAAACCCTCTCACGTCTCACGTCTCCCGTTTCACGTTTGAAAGCTCTCAAATTTCTCATCTTTTCAACCCACCCCTGACC
>CBIGXK010000386.1:0-3467 GCA_966193805.1 uncultured bacterium
AAATGGCAATACTCAGTATGCCATGGCTGCCTAATCAGTGATTAGATAGTCATTAGGGCCGCCGGGCAGGTTGTTCTGTTACCACGCCCCGCCGCCGACTCAAAAAGAAAACAGGATGCTGCAACCGAAGGCTGTGACGGTTGCTTAAGACGATTCAGCTAAGTGGCGAATTGGTTTGTTCGTTTCCTGTTTGCCGCCGACAATCAATAATGAAATAAGCATGTAGAAAGCTTTTGACGATTATGTTTGGACGCGGGTTCGATCCCCGCCACCTCCACACTTACTTAAGCCCTTGAATTTCAGGGGCTTTTTTATTGGTAGGTGAGCGGAAATCGAACCTGGCCAAATGCATTGTCTTTTCATCTTCACCTCAATACATCATCCCAAACATCCACAACGGTATTTTGTGTAAGGCCCCCACCTCAATATCATCAGCAGCTACCCAACTGTCTTTCACATTGTTTATTTGTCCGGAAGTTTTATCTTTTCCGCCGATTTCAAAAGTGTATTTTTGATCAACAAAGAAATCGCCCTGCGTAGGAAGAGAAACCCGGTGGCCTGCATTTCGCAGTTGATTAAGAAAAAAAGACTCTCGCATGCTTCCTTTGTCGGTGCGTTCGGGAGATAAGGTGAAGTGCAGATTTGTGTTTTCCAGGTATATTTTTGAGGGTTTCTGTAAAGTGCTGATGCTTTTCCCGGATGCTGACAAAGAATTAATAAGCTTAGCCTTCTCCAAATAATGCAGGTATTCAACCAACGTATTTCTGTATATACCGGTTTTGTCGCTTAGTTTACTAATATTGGGCTTAAACGGAACATTTGTCGCCAGAATGTAAAATAACTGAAATATCTTCTGCGTGTTTTTAGGGTCGAACCCTTCTATAAAACGCATATCATTTTCAATCGTAAGCTTTACTATCTGTTCGAGCTTTATAGGATATGTTTTTTTATTCTCCACAAAGAACGGATAATATCCATATTGGAGATAATCACGAAAATATTTGATCGGCTTAAATTGCTTAATAATATCCAGTGCAGCAACGGAATGGTTTCTAAGAATATCATTCAGGCTGATCGGCGGTAATTTAACTATACCTGCAAATTCGAGATATTCGCGATACGATAATCCCGGCATTTCATATTGTACGGCTCTGCGGCTCAAATCTGCATTTTGCCTTAAAATATCGGTTATGCAGGAACCGGTAAAAACAATTTTGATTTTTTTATGCTGATCATATAAGTTCTTAATTTCTATCGCCCAATCACCATATTTGTGAACTTCGTCAAGGAAAAAAATATCGAAGCCCTGTGTAATATAATAGTCGGCAACGTCGATAAATCTGTTATTGGCGAAATAAATATCGTCTAAGGAGATATAAATTGCACGAGATGATAGGCCGAATTCTTGTTTTAACTGCTGAAGCAGTAACGTGGTTTTGCCGGTGCCACGGGCACCGAGTATGCCTATAAGCCTGTCCGCCCAATCGATACTCGAATGAAGTGGTCGAATGATATCTAAAGCTTGCTCACTTACTAAAGCATTGGATTTCAATAAAAAATTATCCATTTGATGACCTTTAGCAGCAAAAATACGGAAAATTGCTGTTTAGAAACAGCAATTTATGCTAAGGCCTCCATTTGCTACTGAGCGCGAAAATTCGTGTATATTGGCCTATATCAATGCTTTGCGTAGTATATTGCTTATATCGCGTTATTTTAGCCGCATGTTAATCTATTCCAGAGCGCATACAGGCGTGTTCAATAATCTGACTATCAATTAATTGATTGCTATATTTGACTTGAAATTAAGTCAATATGGAGGTCCTGCTTACATGATCTCGATCAGGCGTATGTCGGAGCCGATGATATTCACGCAGGATCCGGAAATAAGATCCCTGTATGGCTTTTTGGATTGATGTATTAACGCCCTTTTTATCTAGTTCTTGAAAAGAAATCTCCAGAAGTCTAATCCGAGGGCGTAGGCCATGAGGAGCAGCAACAGCACCATCCCCACCATTTGCGCATACTCCATGAACTTGTCACCCGGCTTCCTGCCGGTTACCATTTCATAAAGCGTAAACAGCACGTGGCCGCCATCGAGCGCAGGTATGGGCAAAATATTCATGAAGGCCAGCACAATGCTCAGCAATGCAGTCATGCTCCAAAACCGCTCCCAGTCCCATTGCTCGCCAAACATATTGCCTATGCTTAAAAAGCTGCCGAGCGATTCGCTCGCTTTCACTTCTTTAGAGGTAAAGAGCAATTTGAAATTTTTAATGTTCATCACCAGCGTGCTCCACCCCTTGACCACACCGGCGGGCAGCGATTCCAAAAGAGAATATTTACGCTTTTCGACTTTCAGGAACTTATCGCCATAGACTGGCCGAAAACCAACATTCGACTCCGCGTCTGTCATGGCTTTCACCACTGCGGTATCTCCCGTTGCCCTCACTACGGTCATTGCGATCTCCGCCTTCTCATGTTTCAACTTTTCTTCGAGAAACTCATAGTAAGAATGTACGGGCTTGCTGTTCAGGGCAACGATGGTATCCCCATGCTGCAGGGCATTCGCAGTGAAATTAACCTTGTTGGGAAGTACCGAATCGACGACTGCAGGAAAGGCGGGTCGGGCGAGCGGATCGCCTTTACGGCTGATCAGGGTTCTTATCGTGCCTTCGGGGACCGGAAGATTAATGATCTCACCATTGCGCGACACCTGGATGGTCTTCGCCTCGTTGAGGATAAATTCGCCCGACAGCTTATTGAAATTCGTCAGCTCTTCGCCATTCACACTTAGAATGTGGTCGCCGTTCCTGATGCCTATCTTCTCACCCACCGAATCCACGTAAACGCCATAAGTTAGATTTTTCGCAGGCAGGTATTCGTCTCCCCAGACAAAAAGGATCATAGAAAAAATGAGAAAGCCCAACAGCATATTGACCGTTACACCGCCGATCATGATGATCAGGCGCTGCCAGGCCGGCTTGCTCCTGAACTCCCAGGGTTGCGGTGGCTGTTTGAGCTGCTCCTTGTCCATGCTCTCATCTATCATCCCCGATATCTTCACGTAACCGCCTAAAGGCAGCCAGCCCACGCCGTACTCCGTTCCGCGGATCTTTTTCTTGAAAAGCGAAAACCAGGGGTCGAAAAACAGGTAAAACTTTTCGACCCTGCACTTGAACCATTTGGCCGGCAGAAAGTGACCAAGTTCATGCAGCACAACGAGTATGGATAACGAGAGAACCAACTGACCGGCCTTTATGCCTACCGTTGACCAATCTATAGCTAGTAATGTCATAATTTCTGATCCGGCATAGCGGAATTTATTGATTAGGGAGCCGCAAAAGTAAGAAAACGTCGAACGTTATCGCGAAAGATAGTTACATACGATTAAAAGGATTGTTAAAAGGGAGAGGGGAGCGGGGAATGGGCAATGGGCAATGGGCAATGGGCAGTAGGTAGTAGGC
>CBIGXK010000387.1:0-3463 GCA_966193805.1 uncultured bacterium
TTTCAGCATGTTCCTGTTTTTTATCAAAGCATTACAATGTCAGATCAGCTTAAACTCTGTTTCACTATAGTGGTCGTCTTGTTGTTCATGCTGCTGCTTGCCGTCTTCATCATTACCCTTATCTACAGAAGCCAGCTTAGGCAGATAGCCTTTCTGCGGTCGATGGATGAAATAAAGATGAAGCATGAAAAGGTGCTGCTGCAAACGCAGGTGGAAATGCAGGAACAGACGTTCCAGGAAATTTCGCGGGAGATTCACGATCATGTGGCGCTTTCGCTGAGTTTATGCAAACTTAACCTGAACACGATCGACTTCCGGAAACATGCCGATATGGTGGAAAAAATAAACCTGTCGAAGGCACTCCTCGGCAAAACCATCTCGTCGCTGGGCAACATCTCGAGAACACTCGATACCGAACATGTCAGCCGGATAGGATTTACCGCAGCCGTGGAAGACGAAATAGCTTACCTGCGAAGAACGCAACTCTTCGAAGTTGATTATAAATCTTCAGGAGAGCCAATGTCGCTGGGATGCAAGTCGGAAATGATACTATTCAGAATATTTCAGGAGGCCCTGAATAATATCATCAGGCATGCCGCGGCAACACAGATAACCATCAGCATTGCGTTCGCCGGCAACAAAATGATGTGTTCCGTTACCGACAACGGGAAAGGCTTTTCAGCAGCATACGATCCCGGCCGGGCAGGGCTGGGGTTGATCAATATGAAAAAACGCGCATCGCTGCTCGATGCCAACCTTTCCATAACCAGCAGTCCGAACGAAGGAACAAACGTGTGCATTGAAGTTCCGCTTGTTAAACCCTAAAATACCTAATGGAGAAAGAAGCCAGCAATATCAGGATCGCACTCGTCGAGGATCACAACCTGTTCAGAAGCGCCCTTGCCGCAATGATCAATAAATTTGACAGGTGTGAGGTCGTCATCGAAGCGTGCTCGGGACTGGAACTGATCGACAGCATAAATGCCGGCGTGATGCCGGACCTTGTCATTCTCGACCTCAACATGCCGATGATGGACGGCTTTGACACAGCAAAATGGATTCAATCCAACAACCCCGATATAAGTGTCATTATGTTGACGATGTATGACACTGAGCTCACCATGATACGCCTGCTGCAGGCCGGTGTGAAGGGCTTTCTCAAAAAGGATGTTACTCCCCTGGAGCTGCGGTCGGCAATCAGCGGCGTAATGCAATATGGCTACTATTACACCAGCAAAGCCACCGGTAAGCTGATCAATTTATTCAGAAAGAGTGAAGAGCAGTCGGCGCTGATGAAGTCCACGCTGAACGAGGTGGAGCTCCGCTTTCTGAAATACACGTGCAGTGAGCTCACTTACAAAGAGATCGCCAATGAAATGAACCTGAATCCAAGAGCGATAGACAATATCAGGGATAATTTGTTTGAAAAGCTGGAGGTGAAAAGCAGAATAGGCCTTGCCATGTATTCAATCAAGCATTGCATTTACCTGATCTAGTCGATGATCTTGTTTCTCATGCCGTACATGATGAGGCCGGCAATGGTTTTGGCGCCCACTTTTGTTTTCATGTTCTGGCGTATGGTTTCCACCGTGCGCGGGCTCAGGAACACTTCTTTCGAGATTTCCTCCGTCGTTTTGTCTTCCGCCAGCAGGCGAAGTATGCGGACTTCCTTTTCAGAAAATTTTACGGGGTTGGGATAAAACTGGCGCACCTGCCTTTTTGTTTGCAGCTTCGACAGTACGGCCTTGTTCACCAGATCGTTAAAATAAAAGTCTTCGTTCATGCAGCTCAGTATCGCCTGGTAAATCTCCTCCGGATCCGACGTTTTGGTGAGGTAGGCGTTGGCGCCCATTTCCATCATCTTGGTGATCATCTCCTGGTCGTCGTACATGGTCAGCACCACGATCTTGACGTCGTCGTATTCTTTGCGGAGAAGGCCTATGGCGTTAACGCCGTCTACGTGCGGCATGCGGATGTCCATCAGGAGCACATCCGGCTTTTTCAACTGCATCTTATGCATCAGGTCCTTTCCATCTTCAGCTTCCCATAATATTCGCAGGTATTCTTTGTCTTTGAGCGCCATCCTGATACCGTCGCGGAAGATTTTATGGTCGTCAGCAATAGCAACTTTAATTACCAATTCGGAACTCATGAAGGTTAGTTTACGATAATGCGGTCATATAAGGGTTTACGCTTATCCACATTTTTGGCCCAGTGTGGATAACTAGCCCGGAACCCAAATATTTGCTTTATGAATTAGAGAATCTACGATGGTAAAAATACTATAATACACTAGGGATTCTGCGCTATTTTTCATCGTACAAGTTCTCGGAAAACTCCTGAAACTCTTAACTGCACTGAATTAGAGGCAAATTAAACGAATTAATACTCGAAATACCTATTGGTCAGGTTTTTTTTTTGAAGCTTTTTTAAGGGTCAAACTAACATTTCTCCACCTCTAAAAACTTACTATTATGATGGAAAATCAAACCCTGGTAAAACCAGTTTCAATGATTGGCGAGGAAATCGGCCTTGAACTCGGAAAACAAATGATCTCCGAATATCAGGCTGCGAACCCTACTGACGTTCATTTCTATGAAATCGGAAGGAACATCCTTGATCAGATCCTTGCACAGCCTGGATGCGCCGGAATCAGATTTTACAATGCTTTCAACGAAGCAGGTGAAAAAACACTTGTTTACGTAGGCCTGAACAAGGATGGCAAAGCAATCGCACAGTACTCTGTTGTTAATAACGACGGCGTTCTTGAATCAAACAAGGGCATCGTTGCAGACCGCATCAAAACTGGCGCTGGTGGTCCCATCAAGACTTCTGAGTCTGATGACTGGAACTGGACTATCGACTAATGTACTAACTTTTGCCGGGTAGACGTTCTTTAATATATTTGGGCAGAAACCCCTCTATATCGGCAGTCTACTTGTAAATATTAGCTACTTTTCACATTTTATACCTTTACTCGTGTTTTTCCTGTTTCTTAAACGGAACAGGATGACATGGGTAAAGGTTCTTTTTTTGTACGTCGTCATCTCCATTGTCAACGACTCCACCCTTCTCAGCCTGGACTCGCTGAAACACAAGGCCACTATTTACAATTTACTCAGCGCCTACACCATCATCGAATACTCCATATTCACGTATGTACTGCTGGCGAATATTTCCAATAAAGTGTTCAGGATCATCCTGCTGGTTGGCTCTGTTCTGTTTTACGTCTTTGCCGTCATTTATTACCTTTCTGTTGAAGACAATAGTTTCGACTCCCTGACCGCCTCCATCGAGGCCATCCTCATCGTCACCTATTCCATCTTCTACCTGTTCGACCAGATGAACAAGCCGCAGGTAATCTTTATCTACCAGGAACCTAATTTCTGGTTCGTCGTTGCCTTTATCATCTACTTTTCCGGAACGCTGTTCCTCTTCATCCAGGCTTCGAACCTCGACCGGG
>CBIGXK010000388.1:0-3447 GCA_966193805.1 uncultured bacterium
TCCTCGTTTCGCTCATCAATAACCAGGAACGAGTTCCTGAACACGAGCAACGGGTAGGGAACTTTATATAGCGCGAAAACTCCCTTCAGATCGAGCCAGTACGCAATTTCACCGCCACCACCAATGAAGGCAACGCCGGGCAGCAGTGTTTCCTGCATGAGGCCACGCAGTATAACATTCGGGCTAAAGCGTTCGGGATGTTCGTTCAATTCTTTTCGCAGCGCCTGCTCGTCAAAAACGAGGTCTGTATCCACCACCCGCCATTCGTTGCCGGTGCGTTCTATGCGTTCGCGTACAGTATCTGTCAGGTAAAATAAATTTATTTCCCGTGGCTGCGCCTGCACTTTAAAATTGGAAGGAAAATCGCTGATCGTTTTCTCCACTGCGCCGGCCGAGCGGTGGTTGAACAGCTCATCTTCAAATACCGGCAGCATCGCTCTTTTGAAAGCGACATCATCGGGAATAATAATAATGAGACCGTAATCCGCAAATAACCGGTGCACCAATTTCAGCGTGGCAGTTTGAATATCCGGGCTGTTCAAATAAGATTCCTTCAGTATTTCGACGAGCTCCTTGCCGAAGGGCAATATTGAATATTCGCCGTTTATGCGGTCGATGATTTTTTCGAGACCCTTCGTCTTCATTCTGCCGATGGCTCCTTTCTGATCGGTTTGCCACGCAATTTTTTCGCCATCGAGGTGAATGTGCCCGAGCTCGTCAAGGTCGGCATCTTCACAGCCCATAAAAAATACCGGCACGAAATTATTCCCGGGGAAATTTTTCGTAAAATGTTCGGCGAGTTTTATCGCGTGAACAATCTTGTAAATAAAATACAGGTTGCCGGTGAAGATAGCCGGCTGATGAGCGGTCGTTACGGTAAACGTATGCGCATCGCCGAGCAGCGAAATGTTTTTTTTGACGGTAGCTGATTGGGGAAGATGACTGTATTGCAGTGTCAACTGTTCAACAAGAAGTTTCCGGTTGGTCGGAAACTTTTTGCGGTTTTCGATGGCAGCCGCCACACCCTCCAGCGACACCGGATGTTCGTAAAATGGCCTTAATGGGTTGTCACCATTGACATAAGCCGAAACGATGTTGGTAAAGTAACCTGTTTCCTCGTAAGACAGATGGGTAGATGTACAGTCCATATTCACGGTAAAAATAACGACTCTGTCATTGCGGGTAGCAGCGGCTTTGTTTTTTAACTTCTTATTGTAACTGGTAAGCTACCACATTGTTCTTGAAGAACGTGGGAACGTACACGATCTTGTTTTTTGCATCGTAGCCAATATCGGCCGAGTTGATCTTCTGGTCGCGCGTGTCCAGCAGTTGCTGAGTGGTGCCGTCGCCATTCACATAGTAGATGACGCCCGACCAGCAAGAAACGATGAACTCGTTGCCCTGTACATTTTCAATGCCATCGGTGGATTGGTCCATGCCGTCGGCCAGTTTCACCGGTGTTTTATTTTTACCTGCTTTAAAGAGGCCTCCCCTGTCGAGGATGTACAGCTCGTTTTTGTGCATTAGCAGTCCGTTGGGGCCCTGGAGGTTTTCGATGTAGGCGGTCACGTTGCCTTTGTCGATGCGGTAAACGGTTTTCCCCTGCGAGTCGGACACGTAAAGGGTCCCGTTTTTGTCGGCGGTAAGGTCATTGAGGAATTTGGCGCCTTCCACCTTCACGTGCTGCGTGATCTGGCCCGTTTTGATGTCTATGCCCACCACTTCATCCACATCGGCCACCCACAGCATATTTTTTACCAGTGCCAGGCCCTTGGGTGCGTTAAGTCCGGTTACCCAGTCGGCGCTGATCACTTTCCCGTCCAATCCCACTTTACCTACCGACCCTTTGCCGTCTTTTTCGTCGCCCTTTCCGTCTATGTTCGATACATACAGCACCTTGTTTGCACGGTCATACAAAACCGATTCCGGCTCATGGAGCACTGCGTCGGTTTCCCATTTTTTCACGAGTTGATGCTGCGCGCCGGCGTTAAGGCCGAACGCGGTTAATGCTGAGGCGAGTAAAAAATTTTTCATCCGGAAAATGTTTGCTACAATTTACGGAAAAACACCTCTCACTCCTTCACCGAAAATTTATAAATCGTCGTTTGTTTAAACGTTTCTCCCGGGTGCAGGATGGTATTCGGGAACTCAGGCTGATTGGGCGAATCGGGAAAGTGCTGTGCCTCGAGCGCCAGGCCGCCGTGCTTCACATATTTCATCCCATTTTTACCCGATACGGTTCCGTCCAGGAAATTACCGGAATAAAACTGCACGCCGGGCTCGGTGGTATATACTTCCATATACCTGCCGGAATGCGGATCCCTAACGGTTACCGCCAGTTGCGGTTCGTTGCCGGGCTTCTTGTTCAGCACATACGTATGATCGTAGCCGCCCGCAACGTTGGAAATGTCGGCGCCAATGGCCGCAGGAACGTTGAAATCCATCGCTGTCCCTTTCACGGGCACCAGTTCACCTGTCGGTATCAGTTCATTGTTGACCGCCACGAACTTGTCGGCGTTGATAAAGATATGATGCGACAGGATCGTGGAATCTTTTCCTGCAGACAGGTTAAAGTAGCTGTGGTTGGTAATGTTCACCGGTGTTGCCTTGTCCGTAGTGGCAGTGTAATCTATTTTTACCTCGTTATCGCCGGTAAGCGTGTACACCACTTCCACGGAGCAGTTGCCGGGAAAGCCTTCTTCTCCGTCTTTACTCGTGTAGCTGAATTTGATGCTGCTGTCGCCGGTCAGCTTTTCGGCCTGCCAGTATTTTTTATTGAAGCCGTTGATGCCGCCATGGAGCGTGTTGCGGTTATTGTTGATGGGAAGCTGATAGGTCTTTCCATCGAGCGTGAATTTGCCCTTCGCGATCCTGTTGGCGTATCGGCCCACAACGCATCCGAAATAGGGATTTCCTTTCGACAAATATCCCTCCAGCGAATCGAAGCCCAGCACCACGTCGCCCATGTTCCCACTTGAATCGGGTACCAGCAAATTCGTGATGGCGGCGCCATAATTAATCAGCTTCACCACTACGCCCGAGGCGTTGGTAAGGGTGTACTGCATAATGTCGTGACCATCCACTGTGCCATATTTTTTTTCGGTAATTGAAGCGGTTTTGTTCATACTGTCAGCATCTGGGTTTTCTGCATTTTGCGCGGCGTGTTCGTTGCATGAAGTGGCGGCCGACAAACCTGCAATGATTAAGAAATTGATGAAGTGGTTCCGGTTTTTTTTCATTTCGCTGATTTTGCTTTATTGATGAATGACTTCCCCTTCCAGGTCGTAATCGTATGCATTGGTGATCGTGGCCTGCACAAACTCGCCGATGGTAAGCTTATCCCTTCCCGTTAGGATCACTTCATTATCCACTTCCACGCTGTCGAACTCGGTGCGGCCCAAATATCTTCCTGCTTCTTTCTTGTCCACCAGCACCTTAAAGGTCCTG
>CBIGXK010000389.1:0-3443 GCA_966193805.1 uncultured bacterium
CTATCACACTGTTAATGGGTTGATACGACTGCAATTGCTTCGTATCTAACAAATCTGATACCTGCTTATTGAAGAATTCAAATGAGCCGCTCACTTTGTTACTGTACACGGCGAAGTCGAGGCCCACATTAAATTCCCTGGTAGTTTCCCATCTCAGATCCGGATTTTCCAAACGGTCAGGAAGTACACCAATAACTCGTTGACGCGTTCCGGATAAATAAGCGGGCACCGCTGCATAAGCTGCAAAGGCGTTGGTACCGATAGAGGAGTTTCCCACCTCGCCATAACTCAACCTTAGTTTAAGTTGTGAAATTTTATCGGGGGAAATTTTAAAGAATGATTCCCTGGTAATGTCCCACGCCACCGCGGCAGAAGGGAAAAGTCCCCATTGATGACCCTGCACAAACAAGCTCGTGCCATCATTTCTCAAAGAAAATGTGAAGAAGTATTTACTCTCGAAATTATAATTGAGCCTGCCAAAAAGAGACGCTATTTCACTTTCAACATGTGATGACGACAGCGTTCTCTTACCCGTAGCGGCTCCTGTATTATACATCAGGAATGCATCCGTGATAAAACTCGTGGCGTTCTGCGCGTCCATATCATCTATGAACCTCTCGCGCGATGCGCCCAGCAATAGGTTTACCTGATGTTGCGAAGCAAACATATTATTATAAGAGGCTGTTGCCTGCAGCAAGTAATGGTTGTTATCACTATTGATAACGTCAGCAACACCTTGTTCAGCTCTTCCTCTTACGATAGTAGTAGGGGTGTACATCCATCTTTTAAATGTTGATTTATCGATTCCCCATTTGACGTTTATGTTAACATGGTCCACCGGGTTTATATCCAGGGCAACGTCAGCTAATAATTTTTCCTGCCTGCCTTTGTCAGTCATCGTTAACAGCGAAGCCGGATTGGGTTGAATGGCCGCATCGGGGTTGATGGGATAACCGCCGTTCTCGTCGCGTGCGCGAATGTGCGGTCCCTGTTGAAGAGCCGCCGTAATAATTCCTGATTTTTCGAATTGGTCATCACCAAGCTGGCTATTCAGGTTGGTGACCCTGTTCCAGTTCAGTGATGTCACCAGCTTCATTATTTTATTCAGCTTGATATCCACGTTAGATCTAAAGCTTCCCCTTTCAAGGCCGGAATTCCGCACCACGCCGTCCTGTTTGAAATAGTTTCCGGAAAGCAAATATTTCACGCCCTCACTGCCACCTGTAATGGAAACGTTGTGCTGCATGGTGGTTCCCGTTCTGGTGATGAGTCCAAGCCAGTCGGTTCCCTCTGTTGCGTTATCTATAAAAGCCTGGGAGAATCGGGGAGTGTACAAACCGGCAACCGGGTTGGCCTGTGCCTCTTCTAAAGTTTTCGTGCCCCATGGCGCGACCTGGTTTTGAAAAAGGAAATTTTCCCATCCGGCTTCATTATACGTTTGCAGCCATTGTTTGAACGAAAGGAGTTTCCATCTGTTATCGTACGGTTGAACGGAGTAATTTCCCGAGTAGCTAATTTTCGCCTCACCGGTAGCGCCTCTTTTGGTAGTGATCAGCACCACTCCATTGGCAGCTCTTGAACCATAAATAGCAGTAGCGCTGGCATCCTTCAAAATAGTTACTGTTTCTATGTCGTTCGGATTTAAAGAATTAAGGGTGCCCAGCGATCCTTCTGTGTAATAGCGCAATGGATCGGTACCCTCGGGCTGGCCCACCTCGTAAATCGGAAAGCCGTCCACCACAAATAGTGGTCTGTTACTGGCGTTTATTGAACCTCCTCCTCTTATTAAAATGTCCAATCCCCCGCCCGGCTGCGCGCTGTTCTGCAGAATTTGCAAGCCTGCTACTTTGCCTTGCAGCATACGGCTGACGTCTGGTGCAGTAGCTTTGTCCAGTTTATTGGCGTCGATTGTTGTGATGGCTCCTGTGAGGTCACTCTTTTTCATTGTTTCATAACCCACTACTACAACTTCGCTGAGGTCGGTTGCCGAGGGAGTCATTTTCACTGAAATGGCGCCGGAGGTTATAGGCACTTCAACTGAAATGTAACCGATGGAGGACACTACGAGGGTGGTTGAATTGTCGGGGGCATCCAAAGTAAACTCTCCGCGCGAATTGGTTTTGGTGGCAATGGTGGTGCCTTTGACCGCGACCGTTACTCCTTCGATGGGTAAACTTGTGTTAGCATCGTTGACAGTGCCCTGGATCGTGGCGTAAGGTGCACCGGGCGGCACCTTTCTTCCTTCAAAGTTATTACTACCGGCAACGGCGCTAATAACAAGGAACATACAAATAAATGTGAGTGTAAGAACTTGTTTCACAGCAGTGTTTTGAAAGGTTTAAAATAGGTTTAAACCGGTCACGGGAGACGCAGCACGAGCCAAACCGATTATCGTCGTTCTTCTGCGATGAACCCTGAGACAGGAAAAAGGAAGTGAAGCCGGCCGGGACTTTTTACGCAGGGCGTCCGAATCGACCCGCAACAATGTCCATTTCACCGCCTGGGCCGCAGGTTTTGGAAAATAGCTTTGTGTTTTACTTTATCAACGTAAAAACAAACTTTTATGAAAAGGTCAGCTTTTGCACAGGGAACGACGAATGGAGGAGGGCGTACGCGAAAAGCAGTGGCGGTAATGACGTTTTTAATATTATCATTTACGGTAACTGCACAAATTAATCAGGGGGACAATAAAATTGATCCGTTGCCTAAAGATCTGGAAATAGAATTGGCGCTAAGTGCGCTTCCGCCGCATCTGCGGGATAGTGCAACGGTGTACGTGTTAAATCCACAAAAAGGTTTTGAAGTGGCGAGAAAGGGTACGAATGGATTTCACGCATTTGTGGCGCGCACAGGCGATGATGCGATGCAGGGCAGTTGGCCGTTACGGGAATATCCGAAAGATGTTATCTACCCTGTATCTTTTGATGCGGCAGGAGCCAGCGCCAACATGCGTGTATTTTTTGACATCGCAAAAATGCAGGCTGAAGGCACACCTCCGCAGAGGTTAAAGAAATTGATCCAGAAGCGCTACCGCACAAACTATTATCCACCGCCCCAGCGTCCCGGCGTGTCATATATGTTGTCGCCGATACTCAGAACCTATATTAACCCAGGTAAAAATGACAGTATACTAACGGCAAGCATACCCCATGTTATGCACTATGCGCCCAATCTTACAGATAAGGATATAGGCAGCGCGAAGCCATCTTTCAACAGTAAATATCCTTTCATCATCCACCAGGGGCCGCATGGATATACGATCCAACACCTTGGCGAACAAGAAAGGGCCGCTATTAGAAAAGCGTACGAGAAAATGCTGGCAAGGCTTTGCGAGTTAAATGAAAAGTGGTGCAATCCAACATCCGGGCAACGCAAAACTTAAAACTTAAAACTTAAAACTGAAAAACCTCTCACGATTGCCTATTGCCGTTTGCCTGTCCACC
>CBIGXK010000390.1:0-3421 GCA_966193805.1 uncultured bacterium
AGGAAGAGAAAACAGAAGTGAAGGAAGATACGGTGCTGAGCATTATTCCCGCGATCGCGGGCGGAGCGTGAAGCGGCATCGGCAATCGGCAGTGCTTTAGTTTTAACTTTTAAGTTTTAAGTTTTGCCCGAAGGGCAACTATATCCCGCGCCGGCGGGGGTGGACCACAAACACAAAAAAACACTACATGAACAAAGAAAACATATTCACACCAGAAGAATTGGCGCGCTATAACCGCCACATCATCATACCGGGATTTGGTATGGAGGCGCAGAAAAAACTCAAGCGGGCCCGCGTGCTTATCGTGGGCTCCGGTGGACTGGGAAGTCCGGCGTTGCTGTACCTCGCCGCCGCAGGCGTAGGCACACTTGGCATCGTGGACTTCGATGTGGTGGACGACAGCAACCTGCAGCGCCAGGTAATATTCGGCGTGGACGCCATCGGTAAACCGAAGGTGGAAGCAGCAAAGGAAAGATTGCTGGCTTTGAATCCGCATTTGAATGTCGTACTGCACAACACGCACATCAATTCCTCCAACGCGCTCGACATCATCAAAGATTATGATGTGGTGGCCGATGGAACAGATAACTTTCCAACAAGGTACCTGGTGAACGATGCCTGCGTGCTGCTCGACAAACCGAATGTGTACGCATCCATCTTCCAGTTCGACGGACAGGTATCGGTATTCAATTACGTCAACAGTGCGGGAGAACGCGGACCCAACTACCGCGATCTTTATCCCACCCCTCCGCCTCCCGGACTCGTTCCGAGCTGTGCCGAAGGCGGCGTTCTGGGGGTACTGCCGGGAATAATCGGCTGCCTGCAGGCTTCTGAAGTGATCAAAGTGATTACCGGTGTTGGTGAACCGTTGTCGGGAAGATTCTTCACTTTCGATGCGCTGCAATTTGAAACGCGCACCTTCAAAATAAAGAAGCGGGCGGATAATCCCATAAGCGGCGATCATCCCACCATCACCGAACTCATCGACTACGAACAGTTTTGCGGCATGAGGGCAATAGAAGAAAAGCCATTGAAGGAAATCACTGCAAAAGAATTATACGACCTCCAGGTAAAGGGTGATCCCATCCAGGTCATAGACGTGCGTGAGCCGCATGAATATGACATCGTGAACATCGGCGGCGAATTAATTCCACTGGGCCAAATTGCCGAAAACGCCGACCAGGTGTCGAGAGATAAAAAAGTGATCGTTCATTGTAAAGTGGGCGGACGCAGTGCTAGTGCCATCAGGGAACTGGAGGAAAAATTTGGTTACACAAATCTCTACAACCTGAAGGGCGGAATACTAGCTTACATCGAGGAAGTGGATCCGCAGTTGACGAAATATTAAAATATAAAATATCGGCCACGGCTAAGTGCTGAGGCTAATATTCTATTTTCAATACATTTCCCCAGGTAAAATGTGCAGGGAGACTGATGTTCAACGCATCATCAGCAGCTTTCCATTTTACCTTTTTCCCATTCTGCAGCAGTGTTATTTTCTTGATTTTTTTCGGATCGTTCACATGCAGCGTAAGCGAACGCGAAGAAATGCTGTCGTCGAGCACGTAGGCGTATATCGTATTGCCGGCTGCAGATTGCGTGTAATAGATATTACCTTCGGAATATGGCGGCACCGCCTTCGAATAATAAATTCCTTCGCTGTTCACCTTCATCCATTTTCCTATTTCTTCCAACCGCTGGTAAGCCACCGGATCCCAGTCTCCATCGGGGCCAGGGCCGATATTCAATAACAAATTGCCGCCTCTCGATACTATTTTTACCAGCAGCGTGATTATGTCCTTAGCAGATTTATAATGATCGCCCGGAACATAGCTCCATGAATTACCCATCGTAATGCAGCTTTCCCAGGGGTGATCCAGCGGTTTATCGGGTACTTGCTGCTCGGGCGTGGTATAGTTTTCAAACTCGCCGGCAACGGTGCGGTCAACGATGATCAAACCGGGTTGTTTGCTGCGCGCCATTTTGGCGATGCCGGCCATGTTGATGTCCTGGTTGTAATACCTGCTTTCGTGGGTGGTGTTCGGTTCTGTGCGGTATACCGGCCGCACCCATCCTCCATCGAGCCAAAGAATATCCATCTTGCCGTAGTCGCCCATCAGCTCACCGATCTGGTTAAAAGTAAACTCTTTGAATTGCTGCCATTTTTCGGGATATTTTTCCGGGTCATAATTAACGTGCCTGTCTTTCGGAGGGAAGTACGACGACCAGTAGTAAGGTGAGTGCCAATCGGGTTTTGAAAAATAGGCGCCGATCATGAAATCCTGCTGTCTGAAAGCGGAGAAAATTTCTTTGGCGACGTTGGCGCGCGGATTTTTTGAAAACGGAGTTTTGTCGCTGGTAATTTTATAATCCGTCTGGTGCGTGTCGAACATACAAAATCCGTCATGGTGTTTGGTGGTGAACACGACGTATTTCATACCGGCGTTTTTTGCTGCGTTCACCCATTTTTCAGGATTGAATTTCGTGGGATTAAAGGTGGTTTGCAGGTTTTCGTATGCCTTCTTGTATGTGAAATAATCTTTGCTGTAGGGTCCTTTTCTCTGCGTCCAGGGTTCGTCTTCGGGACACAGGCTCCAACTTTCCACGATGCCCCACTGGCTGTACGTGCCCCAGTGCATAAAGAGGCCGAACTTCCTGTCCTGCCATTTTTTTAAATTCTTCACCACTGCGGTGTCGGTGGGATAAACATAATCTTCCGAAGCTTCATGCTGCTGGGCTATTGCGGGTATTGTCCATAAAACGAAGGCGAAGAAAAGGGGGAAATATTTTTGCATCGGTAGTTTGGGATTTGATCGTTGAAGACGACAATTTACAAATCTCCTGGTTTCGGTGTGGCAATTCGTTGAACAATCATTCTTTCAGATCCAGAATCACTTTTGCATTTTTTTGCTGCGTGGAAGAAATAAACACCTCATGCCTGTTGCCGCCCGCGGTAACAATCATCAGTGAAGTGTTGGGCGGAATGGAACCGAGGTTGTTGGCCACCATCACAAACTCGTGGTGCGGGTTTCCGGCGTTCACTGTAACGTTTAATGTAATGGGTTTTGCCGAAAGTTTTGCGCGGGAAACCACCAGTCTGTTGTTGTGATAAATGCTGACGGTGTCGCCGTCTATTTCAGCATTGTCGTACAGGTCGAGTTTTATTTGGCCCGCATCGGTCATGATTCGTTTTGCCAACACATTGGCTCTTGTACGCAGTGCCGGTGGGGGAGGAGGAAGGATGGGAGGTGTTCGTTTTGCAACGGAGGGCGCCTTGATAGCTTCTTTCGATGGTCCCGAAGCGGCGACGGGCGGGGATTGTTTTATCGGTGGCTTTACTGGTGGGGAGGAGCGCTTTACTGCAACCGGCGTTTTAGGTTTTGTTGTGGTAGTTTTAGGCTTTGGTTTTACGGTGGTTGAT
>CBIGXK010000391.1:0-3387 GCA_966193805.1 uncultured bacterium
CAGTGCGCAAGCGCACCCGAACCGCACGGTCATCATACGTACAATGCCATTGAGCCGGTGGAAATAGCCAGCCTTGCGGTACCCGCTTTTCCAAAACAGCATGACGCTGCCGACCCACACAGTTTCATCGTGTCGTCGGAAACCGTAAACGTGGGCATCTTCACCGATATCGGCGACGCCTGCAATAATGTAGTTGACAGCTTCCTGCGTTGCAATGCAGTTTTTCTTGAATCGAATTACGATGAGCAAATGCTGATGAATGGCAGGTATCCATACTATTTGAAGAAGCGTATCAGCGGTGGTAAGGGACATCTCTCCAACGCGCAGGCACACCAGTTGTTTATCCATCACCGGTCACCCTTCCTTTCGCACCTGGTATTGTCGCACCTCTCGAAGGAAAATAATTCACCCGAAATTGTCAATCAACTGTTTCAGCCTTCGGCACGGCAAACGAAGGTGGTGGTTGCCTCGCGCTTCCAGGAAACCGAACTGTTGACCATAACAGCAAATAACCGGCACAGTTCAGTTGTACCGGTTAAACGTTCGCATGTGCAATTGAAGTTATTCTAGCTTTGCGTGGCGGTTTCAGTCGCCTGGTTCGTTTCATGCGCCCCGTTGGGCCAAATCTTACCCAACAGGTCCTTTCCCTGTCTCTTAATGGATCCAAACATCTGATCCTTCTGTTCAGGGCTCAGGCGCGTGTAAGCGTAGTAAGCGGCCGCGGCCAGTCCGGCAAGCACCAATGGTTTCACTATTCTCTTATTGGATGTCATATTATGCTGACTTTAGACCATTACCAATTAAAATATCGTGCCGCACAAATTAACCCGCCTTATCTTCATTTGCTGAAATACTTTCAATATATATCCTCAAATCCTGGGGGCTCTTGTTTGTTTTCCGCGACAGTCTTTCGAGCAGGTCGGTTTCTCTGCCGGGCTCGTAGGCGAGGTCCTCGTCGGTGAGCGTAACATCATTCTCTTTTAGCCTTTCTTTTACTTCGGGCCAAGGTGATCGTAAATTGAGTTGCTGGTCCATAACTTTAACGTTTAGGTGATGATTCGACCGTTGAAATTATTATGCCAGTGAGAATTATTTCCTACATTAGTTTTCATTATGACTTTCAAGTACCTTACTTTTCTCCTGACGTTTTGCGTCATCCATATCAGTTTGTCAGCACAGGATTTCATCGCAGGCACTTTTAACATCAGGTACCAGAATCCATCAGACTCAGGCAATCTTTGGACGCAGCGCGCGCCACAAGTCATTGCGTTGGTCCGTTTTCACCAGTTCGACATCTTTGGTACGCAGGAGGGTCTGATCAACCAGCTAAATGACATGCAAAAAGGGCTCCCGGAATATAGTTTTTACGGTGTGGGCCGCGATGATGGAAAGACGCAGGGAGAACACAGCGCCATCTTTTTCAAAAAGGAAAGATTCAAGCTGCTGAAGAACGGCGATTTTTGGCTCTCCGAAACTCCCGACCAACCCTCTAAGGGATGGGACGCCACCTGCTGCAACCGCATCTGTAGTTGGATATATGTCAACGACAAGAAAACAGGTAAGAACTTTTATTTCTTCAATGCGCATTTCGACCACCAGGGAAAAATCGCAAGGGTCGAAAGCAGCAAGCTCATCCTGCAACGCATCGCATCCATTGCGGGCAACGAACCGGTTATTTTCACCGGCGACCTTAACGGCAACCAGCAGAGTGAATGGTACAAAAACATAGATAACAGCGAACTGCTCGACGACACCTACAAGCACGTGAACTTCCCCTATGCCAATAACGGAAGCTTCAACGGCTTCGGCAGAAACCTGGCTTCCAACGGCATTATCGATCACATCTTTACCAGCCAGCAATTCCTGGTGAGCAGATGGGGAATTTTATCCGACAGTTACCACGGAAAATTTCCCTCCGATCATTTTCCCGTGATGGCGCAGCTCACACTGAAATAATACTGCCCACTAATCGGTGATATCTTTCTGCTCATCGGCAACGGGCGGAATATACGGTTCGTCGCTGTCGTTTACTGTTCCCGCGGATTTGTCGCGGTTTTCAGTTTTATCCTTTTCCTCCGTATGATCCACGTTCACGGATGTTCCGCTTTCATTGAGGATGAAATCGCCTTCTCCGGTGTCGGCAAGTCCTTTTTTCTTTTTATCCATTTGCCTTTTCTCAAAATGGATACAACTTATGCGCCATGGTTTTTAGTTGATGCCTAATAGCTCCACGTCGAAAACAAGCGTGCTGTTCGGGCCGATCTGCGCGCTTACCTGGCGATCGCCATAGCCAAGATGGGGTGGAATAAAAAATCTCCACTTGCTGCCTTGCGGCATCAGTTGAAGGCCTTCTGTCCACCCGGCGATAACCATATTTAAGGGGAAGGTGGCCGGCTGGCCCCTCTTCACCGAACTGTCGAACACGGTGCCGTCGATCAACGTACCGTGATAGTGGCAGGTTACTTTGTCGGTTGCAGCGGGTTTCGCGCCATGGCCCTCGGTGATCACCTCATATTGAAGACCGCTGGGGAGCGACACAACGCCCGGCTGTTTGCTGTTTTTCTCAAGAAATTCCTGTCCCGCCTTAAGATTGGCCGCAGCCTTCTCGTTCTTTAATCCGAATAATCTTTCGCTGATGCCCATGTAAATTTTTTTGCGAAAGTAAACCAATCGGCGGTAGGACATCCGGTGTGGCGGGCACAATATTTTAAGGAATTTCATAAAACTTTTATATGGCAAAACGATCAGGTAACCGTTCAGATAATGATTCGCAAAGAACAGGCGATCAGCATGATACCACGCCGCGGCAGGAGAACCAAAATGCTGCGGATGATGCCGGAAGAAAAGAGGATATACATGATTCGCCGCGCGACAGGGAACGGTTGGAGCCCGATGAAGCCACTATGAACCTGCCCGATGTTAAGGATATTCCGGGCCAGGAGTTTGTTCATGTGCCGCGCATGGGCGAACTCGGCGACAATACGATATCTTCCGATGATGAAGAGGGAAGAGGCGTTTTCGACGATGACCCTGCAGATGATACGTTGATGAGCATGGGTAATGAAAGTGACGTGCCGCGTGAGGAGAAAGCTGCGCTGGAAGGAACGGAAGACGTGCAGAACACGAGCGATGATAACGACCTGCGCCGAACTTCGCTTGATACGAGGGATGAAGAAGGGGCGAGGCTGAATGAATCGTTCGACCGTACAGGCGGTGACCTGGATGTTCCCGGTGCAGAGCGGGATGATGCGGATGAAGATATTGGAGAGGAAGATGAGGAAAATAATCCGTACAGCCTCGGCGGAGACGGGAAGGATTAAGTTATAAGTTATAAGTTATAAGTTAAAACTCTTTCACCTTTGCCCTTTGCCGGCTCACGTCTCCCGC
>CBIGXK010000392.1:0-3385 GCA_966193805.1 uncultured bacterium
TTGCACTCAATTCCGAAAACATCTTCAATTCGGTTGACTCTATCGGAAGGGTGGATTCGATGGCGAAGAACATCAGGCTGCCGGTTTCTTCACCCATTAAAGGCATGGACCGCGTTCAGCAGATCAGGAGAATTTCAGATTACATCTATATGGTGAAAGGCTATTAAGCCGTTACCAGAGCGACTTGGGATACACTCCCTGGTTGATCATCTCATTGAGTTTTGCCTCCACTTCGGGGGCATCTTCTTTATAAGTTACACCAAACCATTGCGCCGACGTGGGAATCACTTCAATGACGCCCTTTCCTTCATTGATAAATTTATCTGCAACGATAGGTATGAAGAATTCGGCCTTCGGCTTGCTCATGTTTTCATCAAGAAACTTACCGAATAATTTTTCGCTGTAAGGGAAGATGGAAGGATGAAAGTTCCAGAAGTTCATGGAAACCTGTGAATCTCTCGGGAGTTCTTTCGGCTGCTGGTCGTCGTCACAAATGATCTTGCCGTCGATATCGGCGATATTGATACGTTCGGCGATGGAAGATAGATTGCCTTTGGCGTCCACCTGGCAAACACCCCTGTTCACGGTGCCATTATCAGAGAGCGTTTTCACCAGTTCGTAGCCTATGATCGAATACACGTTTTCTTTGCAGCCGGCAGTTAAAAAGCGGTAAGACTTTTCAAACGCATCGCGGCCGTAAAAATCATCGGCGTTGATCACCGCGAAAGGTTCGTTCACGGCGTCCTTTGCGCAAAGCACTGCATGGGCGGTTCCCCACGGCTTTGTTCTGTCGGCTGGCACCTGACGGCCATTTACAAACGCGCTCAACTCCTGGAAAACGTATCCCGTTTCAATTTTATCTTTCAGCTTCGGATCGAAGATGGCCCTGAAATTGTCGGCAAACTCTTCGCGGATAATAAAAACCACTTTTTTGAAGCCAGCCCTTATTGCGTCATAAATGGAATATTCCAGGATCGTTTCACCAGAAGGTCCGAATCCCTGGATCTGTTTCATACTACCATACCTGGAAGCCATACCCGCGGCAAGTATCAATAGAGTTGGTTTCATTTATCTGTATTTTTAAAAATCAGGCACGAATGTATAAAAATATAGTGACACAAACTTTACGCAATCCATTGCATAAACTGAAGAGGATTGAAGCGGATGTATTGCGCCTCGACATGCTGCACCCGGTTATTTCAGGTAACAAATGGTTCAAGCTGAAATATCACATTGCCGATGCCGCGGCCCAACATAAAAAGGGACTGGTAAGTTTCGGCGGCGCATATTCGAACCACCTTGTTGCAATGGCATGGTTGTGCAGGGAGCACGGGCTACGGTCGGCAGGAGTTATCAGGGGAAAGGAAGATGACCCCGCGAACCCTTCATTACAGCAAATGAAAGCGGCGGGCATGGAACTTGTCTTTGTGAGCCGTGAAGAATATCGTGATAAATCGCGGCTGGCCGACGACTTTCTTTCAGAAAACCCCGGTTATTACTATGTGCCCGAAGGCGGCAGGAGTGCGGAAGGCGTAAAAGGCGCCAGTGAGATCATTTCGCTGTCAGATAACAGCTATTCGCACATCATCTGTTCTGTGGGAACGGGTACGACCCTCGCCGGCATCATCGCCGCCTCGCAACCTTCCCGGCAGGTAACCGGCGTTTGTGCATTGAAGCTTCCGGATGCACAGCACAATGACATTGTTGATTTCATTGACACGCACACCTCTAACAAAAATTATTTAATCGCGTTCGATTATCATTTCGGCGGCTTTGCTAAATTCAACGGGGAACTGATCCGCTACATGAACGATTTTTATCGCGTTGAAAATATACCTACCGACTTTGTATATACCGGGAAACTTTTTTATGCCGTTGAAGATATGATCAGGAATGATTATTTTACGAGCGGCTCGCGCCTGTTGCTGGTACACACCGGCGGGCTGCAGGGGAACAGGTCGCTCGCGCCCGGGACGCTTGTTTTTTAAGAAGTGTTTGGTAATTCATCGGCTATCTTTGCGTTCTTACAATGATGAGGAGAATTATTTCATTTATTGCTGCCACCCTACTCTTACTCAATGGCCCTTCACTGTTCGCACAGCAGGCGCTTCCTGAATTTTCAGCGATCATAAAGCCGGGAAACCGTATCGTTATCAGTTGGACAAACAACTACACGAATACGAAGCAGATCAATATTCAGCGGTCGGCCGACAGCCTGAAAAATTTCAAGACCATCGTTACTATTCCCGATCCGGCCAACCCGGAGAACGGGTTCGTTGATACGAAGGCTCCCTATGGCAGGATCTATTACCGGCTGTTCATCACCATGAATGACGGGAAATACCTTTTCACCCGGTCGCGCAAGCCCTCACGCGACTCGGCCAAGATCGCCCGGGAAGAGATCATGAGCGGCAGCCAGCGGGTGATGGTTTCGGATCACATGAGCGCCAGGGAGCTGAATATCCTGAAAGAGAAGCTGGATCCGGGACCCACCGAAAATTTTTTCGTGGTTAAGCTGCCCTACGGAAACCGAACCCTGTCGGAAGAGCAGTTGAGCGATTTCAGGGATTCAATTGTCAACAATACCAGCGACACGTTGCTGTTTCAGTCGGTCGATGTTGTGGTGATAAAACCCTTCGCACCCAAAGATGTGCATCGCTCTTCGCGGTACGTGTACACCGAAAAGTTTGGCAATGTGATGATCGACCTTCCTGATGCGTAGCATAAAAAATACTCAGTGAGTTTTTTCGAAGATGACATGTCGCCGCTCTTCGAGGTTGAGAAGGTCAGGTCCACTTCGCTTATTGTGGATAAAACCAATTTTGTGCATGCCGGGTGGTTCTGGTTCGAGTTGTTTGAAAACGGAAAGCTGGTGGAAAGGCGCAGGTTCTACCTGCCGAAAGATTTTTAATGGCCGTTTTCGATGAGGTCTACTTCAAACACTTTTTCGAAATTTTTTCTTACTGCAAGCTTCACTTCTTCCATGTTCAGCTCATGTCCCAGTTCGCGTTGCAGCGAGGTGACCTGTTTATCCTGGATGCCGCAGGGTATGATATTGCTGAAATAATCGAGGTTGGTGTTGACGTTAAAGGCGAGGCCATGCATGGTGACCCACCGGCTGCAGCGTACGCCTATTGCGCATATCTTTCTTTCGCGTCCCTTTAGGTGGGTGTCGAGCCAAACGCCGGTTTCGCCGGCCGAACGTTCGGCGCGGATGCCGTAGTCCGCGCACGTGCGGATGATGACCTCTTCCAGGTTTCTCATGTAGCGGCCGATGTCGGTGTAGAACCGTTCGAGGTCGAGTATGGGATAGGCCACAATCTGGCCCGGCCCGTGAAAAGTGATGTCGCCTCCCCTGTTGATCTTGTAGAAGCTGACGTTCTTC
>CBIGXK010000393.1:0-3382 GCA_966193805.1 uncultured bacterium
CTGCTAAGCATCGTGGTGCCGGATAGTTTGGTGGGAGTGGGGAATGGGAAGATGGTGAGACGGGAGACAGGAGACGGGAGACGGAAGACGGGGGCAGCAAATATCCTCCGCTGGCGGGGGCGGCGTGGAGCGCCGGGGGTGGACAGCGGCAAAACCATCTACACCTGGTCCGTAGTCAACCCCATCAACAGCTACACCATCGTACCCTACATCGGTAAGTACATCAACTGGAAAGAAACCTTTAAGGGAGAAAAAGGCAACCTCGAACTGAGCTACTGGTGCCTGGCAGAAGACGAACAAAAAGCCAGGAAGCAATTCTCGCAGGTTCCGCCCATGCTCAAGTGCTTCGAGCACTGGTTCGGCCCCTACCCCTTTTACGAAGATGGCTACAAGATCGTGCAATCGCCCCACCTCGGCATGGAACACCAGAGCGCCATCGCCTATGGCAACAAATTTGAGAACGGTTATCTCGGCAAGGATCTTTCCGGCACCGGATGGGGACTGAAATGGGATTTCATCATCATCCACGAAAGCGCGCACGAATGGTTCGCCAACAGCATCACCACAAACGACATCGCCGACATGTGGGTGCACGAAGGATTCACCACCTACGGCGAAACGCTGTTCACCACCTGCGAATACGGCACCAACGCCGGCAATGAATATTGCCTTGGCATAAGAAAGAATATTGAGAACGACGAGCCGATGATCGCCCAGTACGGTGTGAACGCCGAAGGTTCGATCGACATGTATTACAAAGGCGCGAACGTGGTGCATATGATTCGGCAGATCATGAATGATGATGAAAAATTCCGGCAGTTGCTGCGCAACATGAATAAAGATTTTTATCACAAAACCACCACATCGAAAGAAATAGAAAACTACATCATCAAAAAAACCGGAAAGGATCTCTCAAAAATGTTCGACCAATACCTGCGCGGCACCCGGGTTCCCCTGTTCCAGTATTCTTACTCGGGGGGCGTGCTCAGCTACCGCTGGAAGAATTGCGTGGAAGGGTTTAACATGCCTCTTAAAATATATGCAGGCAAAACGATATGGCTAACACCCGGCACAGGCTGGCAAACGATCCGGCTAGATAGCGGCGACATCCGCAACGATCCCAAATATTACATCGACAGCAGGAAGATGTAATATATTTGCTGAATGAGTAATATTCGGCGGCAAAGTATTATTTCGTCAATAATCGTGTACTTTGGCTTTGCCCTCGGATTCGTCAACACCTATCTTTTTACAAGAGAGGGTGGATTTACCCCGGAGCAATACGGTCTCGTCAACGCTTTCATCGCCATCGCCAACGTCATGTTCTCGTTCGCAAACATGGGCATGCAGGCATACATTTATAAATTTTACCCATACTATAAAGATAACCTTTCACGCAAAGAGAACGACCTGCTGTCGTGGGCACTGCTCACCAGCATAGTCGGTTTTATTTTGGTGCTGGTTGCGGGCTTCCTGTTTCGCGATCTCGTGGTGCGCAAATATGGAACCAACGCACCGGACCTGATCAAATATTACCACTGGCTTTTCCCTTTCGGGTTCGGGCTCACGATTTATTCCATACTCGAGGCATATGCATGGCAGGAAAAAAAATCTGTGGCCACCAACTTTTTAAGAGAAGTGCTGTTCAGGATGTTCACCACCATCCTCATCGTTGGGTTCCTTTTCGGCATCATTCCCCTGTTCGACCAGTTCATCAAAATATATTCACTCACTTATATTTTGCTCGCAGGCGTTCTGCTCGTTTATCTGTTTATCACTAAAAAGATAAGCATTCACCTGTATGTGAGCAGGGTCACAAAAAAATTCCATAAAAAAATACTTTCGCTGGTGTCGTTCGTGTGGAGCGGCGGACTGGTGTATAATATCTCTACTGTATTCGACACGCTGGTCATCGCGGCCGTCATGCCCAACGGTCTCGCGTATGCTGCCGTGTATTCGCTGGCCCAAAATATCGCCAGCCTCATGCAGGCGCCGCAACGGAGCATCATTTCTGCTTCGATCGGTCCGCTGTCGCGTGCATGGAAAGACAAGGATATGGAGAAGATACGCGAGATCTACCAGCGATCTTCCATTAACCAGCTTATTTTTTCTGTGGCGATGTTTTGCCTGATATTCATGAACTTCAACGATGGTATCGTCACCTTTTCACTGAAACAAAGTTTTGCACTGGCGCTGCCGGCGTTCTTGTTTATCGGCCTGATGCGCATACTGGATATGGGCACCGGCCTCAATGCGCAAATCATTTCCACTTCCACTTATTGGAGGTTTGAATTTTTTACCGGAGTAATATTGTTGTCGATGACCCTGCCGCTGAATTATTTTTTCACGAAAAAACTGGGTGTGATAGGTCCTGCGCTCGCCAATCTTATCGCGCACACCATTTACAATGGCATACGTTACGTATTTCTATGGAGGAAGCTGCACATGCAGCCGTTCACCAGCAAATCCGCATACACCGTATTGCTTGGTGTAGCCGGGTACGCACTGTGTTATTTCCTGTTCAGCAAATACACGGGCATTGAGTGGATACTTGCACGCAGCGTTACATTCGTCATTATATTCAGCGCCGGTGTTTACTTTCTCAAATTAACACCCGACCTGTTTCATGTGATCACTTCAGTGAAAAAGAGGGCCAGAAAGATTATTTAACGCGTGCGGCGCCGATGTACCTTCTTTTGAAGTAGGCCTCATCGAGATCGCTGATCATTACGCCGCTGGAGGCGGAGGCATGTACAAACTTGTTGTTGCCCAGGTAAACGCCCACATGCGAAATACCGCCGGTGGTATTGAAGAAAACGAGATCGCCCTGTTTGAGATCCTGCTTTCTCACCTTGGTGCTGCTGTTGTACTGGTTTTTCGCGGTGCGCGGCAGCGTTATATTATAAACAGAATCCATCAATCTGCACGTGAACGCGGAGCAATCGATTCCCTTTTTCGTATCGCCGCCAAACTGGTAGGGTGTGCCGTACCAGTCTTCAAGAAAGCTGATCAGCTTTTCATTCGTCATGGATTCCACCGTTTCTTCGAGGAGGATGGCATATTTGAACTGGAGGAAATTGCTGCGCTCGATGTCGGTCGAGAAATCGCTGCCTGTCGTCATCGTTCCTGGTTTTTCAACGAGGGCACGCTTACGAACGGTGATCGTATCCTTGTTGGCCGACTTGTTAATGGAAATGTTTTCGAGGAATTGGGGGTCGCGCTCGGCCCTTTCGGGTGGCGGCACCGAATTACTCCCCGGGTAGCTCAGTGGTTTGGTTGAGGCACAGGAAGTTAATAAACCAATCAGTCCACTAATGGAAAAAAAGTTCTTCCCAACGTGGCGTAAAAATAATTTATTCTTCCGTCATTTCTCATAATATTG
>CBIGXK010000394.1:0-3364 GCA_966193805.1 uncultured bacterium
TTTAGGGGATGTCTTTAATCCGTTCGTATTTATATAAATGGTATTTTAGGAGAATCTTTTTCAGGCAACCAAAAAATTCAAACCAGATATGACTCAACGAAGAGAATTCATCAAAAACAGTGTTTTGGGTACCGCCGGCATTGCCATAGGCGGTCTCAATTTCGATGCAAAGTCTTACCGCTCCATATTGGGCGCCAACGACAGGATGACCGTCGCCGTCGTGGGCATAAGGGGGCAGGGCAGGGCGCATATCGAAAATTGGTGCAGTCTTAAGGATTCGCATAACGTAAGGCTGAAGACAATTTGCGACGCCGATGAACAGTTTTTTCCCGAGAGATCAAAGATCGTCGTCGATAAAACGGGCACCCGTCCACTAACGGAATGGGACATGCGAAAAGTGTTCGATGACAAGGAAATCGATGCCGTGTCGTTCGCGATACCGAACCACTGGCACGCGCTGGCCACCATTTGGGCATGCCAGGCAGGCAAACATGTATATGTAGAGAAACCTGCGTCGCACAACCTGTTCGAGGGCCGCAAAATGATCGAGGCGGCAAAAAAATATAAGGTGAGGGTGCAGGTAGGTTTTCAGAACCGTTCGTTCCCGAACGTTATGGAAGCAATGGATTTTCTGCACAAGGGAGGCATCGGCGACGTTTTCATGGCGAGAGGGTTGTGCGTCAAGCCGCGTGATTCGTTCGGCATCGCGCCCGACAGCCAGCCGCCGTCTACCTTGCATTACGACCGGTGGCTCGGGCCCGCCCCAAAGCGCCCGTACAACGAAAAAAAGGGTCATTACAACTGGCATTGGTTCTGGGCAACAGGCAATGGCGACACCGGCAACCAGGGGCCGCACCAGTTCGACATCGCCAGGTGGGGCATGAACAAGCACGAGCACCCCGTAACGGTGTCTTCGAACGGCGGTTACTACGGAATCGATCCGAAGGATTGTGCCCAGGAAACTCCCAATACACAATGTTCCGTTCTCAAATATGCTGATGGAAAAATGATAGAATTCGAAACACGCGGCAGATATTCGAATGCAGAATCGGGCCTGGGTATAAAAATCGGCAATATATTTTATGGTTCCGAAGGTTATCTCGAACTTGATGGCGAAACCTGGAAGGCATACCGCCATCGTGAAGAAGAGCCTTTTGCCGGTTCCGAGAAAAATAAAACCCAGAGCAACGATCCCGGTTCACACGTTGCCACAAATGGCGTTGTGCATTGGATCAACTTTATCGAAGCAGTACGTGCCAACGACGACAGCAAACTGCACAGTCATATCAGCGAAGGATTTTTGTCGACCGCGCTGCCATTATTGTCGAACATTTCATACAGGCTGGGCCGTACGCTTACCTTCAACGGCGAAACAGAAAAATTTGTGAACGACAGGGAAGCCGATAAAATGACCACAAGGGACTACCGTGAACCGTACGTGGTACCCAACAAGGTGTAGCGATGCCGGTGAACGGGTGAGGATGATCTATTTGGATGAAATACATTAAGCTGATGAAACTGGATACTGTTTTATTTTTCGGAACACTGATGTTCCTCGGGTGCTCATCACCGAAGCAGGCTGTAAATGCCGGTGAAGTAACCATTGAAAGGCACGAGGCAGAAAAAAGGATCGACGTTATGATGAATGGCAGCCTCTTTACTTCTTACATGTGGCCCGACGCTGTTTTCAAGCCGGTGCTGTATCCGATTGTGACGGCGGCAGGCACGGAGATCACCCGCGGATTTCCCATGAAGCCGAGGGCGGGCGAACGCGCGGATCATCCTCACCACGTTGGCATGTGGCTGAATTATGGTAATGTGAATGGCATTGACTTCTGGGGAAATTCATACGACATTCCCGAAGAAACCAGGAAAAAGACAGGCGGAACCATCAAATTCGTGAAGGTGGATGATATACGGGAAGGTCCCGGCACCGCTTCCATGACCACTTACGCGAGCTGGAAAGATCCTTCGGGGAAAGAGTTGCTCGCCGAAAAAACACAGTTCGATTTTATGGATCGCGATTCATTGCGCATCATTGACCGCATCACCACGCTTACCGCCACTTCGGGCAACGTGAACATGCCCGACACCAAAGAGGGCATGTTCGCTATCAGGGTGGCACGGCAACTGGAGCTGCCATCCAGCGAGGAACTGGTACTCACGGATGCAACCGGTAAACCCACAACGGTCAAAAAAATGTCGAATGAAGGGGTGTCGGGCAATTACAGGAGCAGCGCAGGCGTTACGGGTGAAAAGGTGTGGGGCACACGTGCCGTGTGGATGGACCTGTTTGGAAAGATCGGCAGTGAAGACATTTCCGTGGTGATCTGCGACCATCCGGACAATCCAGGCTATCCTACGTGGTGGCACGCGAGGGGCTATGGATTATTTGCAGCGAACCCCCTGGGAGCAAAAGATTTTACGGAAGGGAAAGAAGCCGTTAATTTCGTTATTGAAAGCGGCGCGACGGCTAGCTTCCGTTACAGGGTCATCATCAGCTCCGGCAAGCATCTTTCGGATAAAGAAATAAATAGTTTAGCAGATGATTTCGCCAAAAAATATTAAGCCGCTGAATGTCATCATCAGCGAAAATGCCCACGCCCTGGGCCAGCTTGCGGGCCGCAAGGCGGCTGAATGTATTAACTATGCGATAGCGCTTAGGGGCCAGGCAAACGTCGTGCTGGCAACGGGCGCCAGCCAGTTTGAGACCATCAAAACGCTCGTGGGCCAGGATATCGACTGGAGCAGGGTGGTAATGTTCCATCTCGATGAATACATCGGTCTCCCCGCATCATCTCCCGCCAGTTTCCGCAAATATTTAAAAGAAAGGTTCATCGACAAAGTGGGCGACCTTAAAGCCGTTCACCTGATCGATGGCGAAAACGACGCCATAGAAGAATGCCGGAGGCTTTCAGCCATCATCCGTGAACATCCGATCGACCTTGCACTGGTGGGAATAGGGGAGAATGCACACCTTGCCTTCAATGACCCGCCGGCCGACTTTGAAACCGGCGATCCGTTCATTGTTGTTGACCTCGATGAAGAGTGCCGCCGCCAACAATTGAATGAAGGATGGTTCGCATCGCTTGATGACGTGCCGCAGCAGGCCATTAGCATGTCTGTTAAGCAGATTTGCGATGCGAAGCAGATCATCTGCTCGGTGCCCGATAGCAGGAAGGCGCAGGCGGTAAAAAACTGTTTGGAGAATCCGGTTACCAACGAGGTGCCTGCAAGCATTTTGCAACTGCATCCCGAATGCGCCTACTACCTCGACCGGGCTTCGGCGGCTTTGCTCGAAGACGCTGTTATGTAATCAGCTTTTCTACCATTTATCGAACCACTGGAACGCTTCCTGCTGCAT
>CBIGXK010000395.1:0-3355 GCA_966193805.1 uncultured bacterium
GCGCCACTTCGGCGGTAACATCCGTAAATAATATTTTCCCGTTTTTTGAATCGTTCCTGTAAATGAAACTGCTGGCTGGCAGCGGATAATGTCCGGGCCTCGTTCTTCCGCCGATGAAAAGGTCGAGGTCGCCGTCGCGGTCCATGTCTGCCGCCCTCACACAGCTTTTGCTTGCATAGTTGTCAGGTATCGCGATAGTGTCCCAATGCAATTTCCCCTTGCCATCGTTTACCAGAAATTCGTCGCCATAATTCCGGGAATTTTCCGGGTGTTCACTGCTGCCGCTTGCAAAGTAAACGTCCAGGTCGCCGTCGCCGTCTGCATCAAAAAAGAGTGTGGCCATATTTTCCGGGTAACGGATGTCGCGGCCGGTTTTTCGAGGCAACGATTGCATGTTGAAGGTTCCGTCTTTTTGCTGCAGAAAGAATTTCCCCTCATAATTTCCCGAGCCGCCAATATACATGTCGTCGAACCCATTTCCATCGATGTCGCCGGCAGCAATGCCCGGACCGTACTGCGATAATTTATGGGGAAGCAATCGCTGGTCGTTGTAATCTACATAATCCACTTCGTGATGTTCATATATAGCGCCCGTTTTGCCGGTGATGTCGGTAAAATCTCTTTCTGCAACGTGCTGTGGCCCAGGCAACGGCTCTCCGCTGTTGGAATAATCAATGGTGATTTCCTTGTCGGCCTCAACGTTTGCCAGCAGTTGTACTTTTCCATCGGGCCAGGTTATTTTGAGCGAATCGGCAGCCGCCGTATTTCCCAAACCGAAATAAGTTTTACATTCTACCGTAGATAGGTAACCCCTGTAGGGAAAGTTTTCGTGGATCTGGCGCTGGCCGCCATTGTACAATTCTGCAATAACACCGAGCCCATCCGGGTTCTTTTGGGGTCCCTTATATTTGATCTTAACAAAATGCACGTCGCTTTTCTCTCCTTCTTTGATCAGCGTATTTTCATACACCATCGCCTCTTCATTGATATTATTGATCACATAATCGAGATCGCCGTCGTTGTCCAGGTCCGCATAGGCCGCCCCGTTAGAGAATGAAGGTTCATCCATCCCCCACTCCTTTGTCACATTCTCAAAATGCAGCCTGCCATCGTTCCTGAATGCGTAGTTGCTGATCCTGATCTGCGGTATCTGGTCGATGAGTTGTTGCTTGGTGGCGATATTACCCAGCTCAGACCGGTAGGCGGCAAAGTCGTGGTCGGTTACGTCGCGCGGATAGCCATTGGTAACGATGAGATCTCTCCATCCGTCGTAGTCAAAATCTGCGAGCGAAGGGTTCCAGCTCCAATCGGTTTCGGCAACGCCGGCAAAAAAGCTGATGTCGCCAAATACGGGATTGCCCAGTGAATCATTTTCATTCACCGACGGGCCCATGTTCAGTTGCAGCGTATTTCTTACGTACTGGATGCTGTAGCCGGCGAAAACCTGGTTTTGGTAAATATTGTAATTGGCGCCGCCCATATTTTTCTTCTTCCTGAAATTATCTTCGGGATTCATATCCACGGCGATGATATCTGCCAGGCCATCGTTGTTGATATCTGCAATGTCATTGCCCATGGCGTTCTGCGAAGTGTGCCTGATGCTTTTATTAACCTCCTCCGAAAATGTTCCATTCTTATTATTAATATACAGGAGGTCGCTGCCATAAAAATCGTTCGTAACATAAATATCCTTCCATCCGTCTTTATTGATGTCGGCGATGGCAACGCCGAGTCCGAAGCCCGGGTGAGTAATTCCTGCCGGTGCCGATACATCTGTATAAAAGGGATGCTGCAGGGAGTCGCTCCAGTCGTTTCGAAACAGTTTATCTACATCGCTCTTTACGGTGTCGATGCCATTGTTGCTGAAGAACCGTGCGCCTTCCCGCTTCGCGAGCTTCGTGGTCATCAAATACATGTCGAGGTCGCCATCGTTGTCGTAGTCAAAAAAAGCCGCCTGTACCGACAGTGAAGTGTCGGCCAGTCCATAGTCGGCGGCCATCTCTTTAAAAACCGGTATTTTATTATCGCTGGTACCCTGGTTAATATATAACAGGTTTCGGCGCTGGTGCGGATCAGACTTAATAGAATTGCTGACGTAAATGTCCATCCATCCGTCGTTGTTGATATCCACAACAGCCGCACCATTTGCCCAGAGCCCTTCACCCGTCACCTTTGCTTCGCCGGTAACGTCGTTGAAAGTAAAATCCCCCTCGTTGAGGTAAAGTTTATTGCTGACCGTACTTGCCGTGAAATAAAGATCTGTTTTGCCATCGTTGTTGAAGTCGGCCGCCGCCACACCACCGCCGTTGTATAAAAATTCGAGATCGATCGGGTTGATGGAGTCGTTTTCTGTCACCGTATTCTCAAAACGAATACCGCTGTGCGATGACGATATCCTGTTGAAGAGCGTATGCTTCGAATGGCAACTGCTGATGAGCAGCAAAATGAAAGGAACAAAGCATCGTCTCAGGCAGTGTTTTGACATCTCAATAATATTATTCAAATTCTTAATATATTAAAAAGAAAAAATCTCTTCCTTGCGGAAGAGATCACGTTTTTATTCCCCCGAAAGTAATCAATAACCGTCGTTCTGCACAATATTCGGATTGACATCCGTTTCGTTGGTGGGAATCGGGAAATAGAGGTAGTGCTCATCGAAGGACATGTCGGCATCGTTGGATGAGCTGAAAAATGCATTGTTCAGGTTGATGAAGCCGGCAATGTGCCAGCGTCTCAGATCGAACCAGCGGTGACCTTCTGCGGCCAGCTCGCGGAAGCGTTCGTCCATGATCCATTGCATGATGGTTGTCTTGTTGGTTTCAGCGGTGCTAAGGTCAGCGGGAACCAATCCGCCGGTCACCATGTTGCGCGCCCTTGTCCGCACCTGGTTCACGAGCCCGATTGCTGTGGCAGGATCGCCATTCGATTGGAGCACCGCTTCGGCTTTCATTAGGAGCACGTCGGCATAACGGATGATCCTGTTGTTGATCAGTGAAAGAACGGAGCCATCCTTTACGTCGCCGTTGACAATATATTTAGTGATGCGCTGTTCGTCCGGCACCATGGTAAATGGCAGGCGCGGATCGGCGGGATCGAAAGCGGCGATCAGTTTTTGTGTCGGTTGAAATTTTCCGCTGGCCATGTAGGTGCCGTCGCCGTCGTAAAACATCTGGTAATAGGCGCCTGTCACTCCGCAGTCGCAAACATCATTACCGAGCCAGGCGTTTTGGTCTGTGGCAATAATATTGCGGCCGGCCTGGAACTCGAACAATGATTCTTCGTTGTTTTCATTGTCGATGGTAATATTGTTACCGAAATCCGCGAGCAGCGAAGCGCCGGTTACCTGGTCGAATGA
>CBIGXK010000396.1:0-3344 GCA_966193805.1 uncultured bacterium
ACCATGGGAACTTTTTGCTGCTTTTTATTTTAATGGTTTCAGGAATGTTCACTTTATCTTCTTGCGATAGTTCCGCTGAAATAAGTTCATATACGGCGCACTACAAATCGGATAGCTCCTTTGTTTTACTTGCTGATTCTGTTGCTCCTGATGGCAGCAAAAAGTATTTTGAATATTGCTTCGATCATGGGGCATTTGGGTACTCCCGGGTATTTTGGTCAGTGATAAATTCAAAGGATACGAATGCCGATCTATCAGAAGGTTTACTTCCCGACGGGTATAAGACCGTTGGCTGGACTAACAACAGCGAGTTGATAGTAGAGAAGTGGACTCCATACTACTATAAGTCAGATAGCGTAGAATTAAAGAGTGGTATGCAGTTCAACGGAACTAAAATAGTAGTTAAATAAAGGAGAGCATTGCTGTGCCTCACAAAACATGCGTGAATAAAAGAATGAAGACGGATACGATGCAAAGTAGAGTTATCCGCTCATTTCCGCATACTGAGTTTCGCCTTTTCATATTGCGCCAGGCAGGTATCGAGCGGCTTGCCCTCGTTGTAAATGCAATTGCAAAAATTTAAGCAGGCTTCGTTATTACCACATCCGTTCGTGCATTCGATGGCAGAATTGCCGGGCCGGATGTCGAACAGATGCTTGTTGATAAATATTACCAAGGCTACAGCCAACACAACACCGGCGAAGAAAACGAAAGGAAACCTGTTGCTTATTTTTCTGTTCACCGCGGGAACGCTCGCAGTTGATCGTTTTAACGGTAACAAACTTTTTAAACGATCATAATCCCAACACAGAAGGTAGAGATTGGCCAGCAGCATCATTGTGGTAATGCGCGTGCCTTCAAACCGAACAGCGTACGCCAGTACGCAGATGTTAACGATCACAGGAAAATAGAGTAGCGCCCCCAGCAACGCTGTTCGCGGAATGAGCAATAAAAGAGCAATAGCTAACTGCACAACACCCAGAAACGTATAGTAATAGCCAGTGAGGTACAAGGCATCGAAATAATGACCCAGGGGATGATTGGAAGGTAAACCCGTGAACCGCTCGCCCATAACCTTTACAAAACCGGACGGAATAAATCCAAGGGCCAGCGCGACGCGGCAAAAAACGGTGAAATAACGGAACCATTTATTTGCTCTCGCCTCATCATAACGCTCCCGCAACCTCTCAAGTATATGCATACGCCAATAACTTTGGAAAACAAAGTACTTTTTGTATCTTACAATTCAAAACCTGATGTGAAAATAATTTTGCGGTAGTCTGCTATGGCTGCGGCGGCGGATGCGTTTGCCTCTACAAAACAGATTTTATTTTTTCGATGATGTGCGCGGCATCTATGCCGGCATCGTTCAACAGTTCATCCTTCGTACCGGATTCAGAAATTTTCGTAACGGCCATCTTAATCACCTGCGCTTGCAAGCCAGCAACGGCGGAGGCAACAAAATCACCGAAACCACCGTGTGCAAAATGGTCCTCAACGGTAATGATAATTTTCTTCTCCGTTTCGTCAAGGCACTTCTTTATCGTAGCCGCATCAACGGGATGAATCGAATAGCAATCTATCACCCGGATGTTTATCTTCTCCTTTTGCAAATCATCCGCAGCTTTTAATGCTTCAAACACCGTGATGCCCGTAGCCGCCACTGTTAGCCGGTCGCCGGCCGATTGTCGCAAAACTCTTGAACCGCCAATGGTAAGACTGTCTTCATTTTTATAAACCACCGGCGTTTTTGCACGAAGCGTGCGCATATAGGCAAAGCCCCGGTGCGCCGCCATCTGTGGAACTAATTTCGCGGTGGAAACCGCATCGCAAGGTTGAAGGATCACGGTATCGGGAATGGCGCCAAACAAAGCAATATCTTCCAATCCCATTTGCGACGGGCCATCTTCGCCGATGCTTACGCCAACGTGCGAGCCTATAAATTTCACACTGGCTTCAGAAACTCTTGCCATTCGTATTTGATCGGCAGCTCTCATAAGAAAAGCAGCGAAGGTGGCCACGAAGGGTATCTTCCCCATGCGTGAAAGTCCGGCCGCTACAGATACCATATTTTGCTCGGCTATGTAACACTCTACAAATCGTTCGGGGTGGGCCTCTTTGAAGGTTTGCGTGAAGGTGGAGTTCATCACGTCGCCATCAAGCGCATAGATATCTTTATGTTGTTCACCGATCTTCGCGAGCACCTCTCCAAATACCTCGCGTGTTGCATGTTCCTTGTTCGCATCAAACGTCATCCCCGCATCGGTGATACTGGTTGCCTGCGCGGGCAGTTTTACTTGCTGCGGTTTTTTTAGCCGGAAGCGAAGGTTGTCGTCAATAGGTCCGAGTTCCTTTAGCGCCTTTTCGAGTTCTTCCTGCTTCAGCGCCTTGCCGTGCCAGCCATCTTTATTTTCGAGAAAGGAGATGCCGTGGCCCTTATAGGTTTTCGCAATGATTGCATAAGGTTTTCCATTTGACTGCCGGGCTTGCTGCAAAGCCTGGTCGATCTGTTCATCGTTATGTCCGTCGATGGCGATTACTTCGAAATCAAACGCCTTGAATTTATTGATGTACTCATCGATGTGGTGCCCAAACATGGTTTCCTGGCTTTGTCCCAGGCGGTTAATGTCCAGTATCGCCACGAGGTTATCCAACTTTTCGTGCGCTGCGAAATTGGCGGCTTCCCACACTTGTCCTTCTGCGAGTTCGCCATCGCCTGTGAGCACATACACCTTGTTTCCGTAGCCTTCGCGTTTGGCAGTGAGCGCCAGGCCGGCGCCGATGGATAAGCCTTGTCCCAAAGAGCCGGTAGCGGCTTCTGCATATTTGTATTTAGGTACAGGATGCCCTTCGAAGGGGCTTCCGAATTTCCGGAGGGTTTTCAGTTCTTCCAATGGATACGCGCCGGTCATGCCGAACAGCGTGTACAGTAACGGTGCGGCATGTCCTTTTGAAAGGACAAAACGGTCGTTGTACAGGTTGAGGGGATTGCCGATGTCGTAAGTAAAGTACCGGTCGAACAAAATCGTAGTAATATCTGCTGCTGACAAACAGGAGGTGGGGTGCCCCGAGCCTGCTGCTGTTGTAGATAGTAAACACCATTTACGTACTAATTTGGCCTTCTCGCGAACGTCTTGTAAGTTTTCCATGATAGTTGCTTTGAAGTTTGTGGCAATCTTCTGCGGGGCAGAATATCTACAGTTTGCAGTCAACGCATCTTTTGCAGGCTGTCTTGTTATAAAATAGCTGCAAACGAGGGGCCATTATGTTTTTTATTTAAAATGTTGGTGGTGGGGGAGGGCTTCTTTCTGATTGATGGTCCACCCCCGGCGCTTCGCGCCACC
>CBIGXK010000397.1:0-3342 GCA_966193805.1 uncultured bacterium
CAGCTTTCTCGGCTATTATCTGTTTATCCGCAAAACGCGGGAGGGTGAGGAGTAGCTGCCGTTGGCACTCAGAAATGTTCTTCTATCATTCAAGAAAAAAGACTTCATCGAGGTCTTTTACTACCGGCGATGCATCTTCGTTAGTATCCATGATGTCCCTCATGAAATTCCACCACTTGTGCATCACGGGATGCTCGCTCAGCCGGCGCAGATTTTCACGCTCGGGTATTTTGAGATAAGCAAATAAGACGTTTGTGTCCGGATCGAGGAAGATGGAATAGTTCGTGATGCCCGCCTCCTTTAAAACAGCTTTCAGTTCGGGCCAGATGGCATCATGCCGCCTGCGATATTCGGCGGCACATCCGTCGTGCAGTTTCATCGTAAAACCCACTCTTTGCATATCATTTCAGTTTGAGGATAATTCTGCGACCATCGCACTTACTTCGCTTTCGCTGGCAATATATACATGGCCGTAGTCGCTGACTTCTGCATTTACATAGGTCACCGGGTTCGGCGCCACCACCCTTGCCGATGAATGAAATTCAGTAGCGCCCGATTCATCGGCCAGCTTCCTGATGTTGTCGGATTTAACACCCGCACCCGGCATGATGATGATCCTGTCGCCCGCCTGCTTCACCAGTTGCGCCAGCAATGGCGCCGCATCGGGCGCAGCGGATTTTTGTCCGGAGGTAAGTATCCTTTCGCAACCGGTACTGATAATATCTTCCAACGCACGAAAAGGATCCGGCGCACAATCGAACGCCCGGTTACAGGTAACGCCCATCGGCCCCGCCCATTCAACGATGCGCTTCAGCATCTCCACGTCTATTTCGGCATCGATGGTTTGCGCTCCCACCGAAATACCATCGCAGCCCAACTCGCGGCACATCTCGATGTCTTTGCGCATAATAGCGTACTCATCTTCATTGTATAAATAATTGCCGGAACGCGGACGAATGATCGGGTACAGCAGGATCGATATTTTGTCTCTCGCCTGTTTGATCGTACCATAACTGGGCGTGGTGCCGCCTTCAACGGGGTTGTCGCATAGCTCTACCCTTGCGGCACCGGCCTTTTCGGCGGTGATGCACGACTGAATGGTAAATGCGCACACTTCCAGAATTCTTTTTTTCGACATGTTGTGTTGCGATTAATAATAAGATGCTGAACTGAAAATCTTTTCTGTTTTGTTGCTTTTCACAGAATAGGTGAACCCTTTTTGCAACGCGTATGCACCGTATTCACCTTTTTTATTAAGGGCGAGAAAGCCCACCTGGATATCTTTCGTTTTTGCCGCGTTTCGCTTAATGATGCGGTTGATCGCTTCCACGCAGGCATTTTGCGGACTTGCACCCTGCCGCATCAGTTCAATGATGAGATGCGAGCCCACTATTTTTATCACCTCCTCGCCAACACCGGTTGCGGTTGCCGCGCCAATTTCATTATCAACATACAGGCCCGCGCCGATGATCGGCGAATCACCAACGCGTCCACGCATTTTAAAAGCAAGTCCGCTGGTAGTGCACGCGCCGCCCAAATTGCCTTTCGCATCCATGGCGATCATGCCGATGGTGTCGTGATTGTCTATGCCGCCCGGCATGGGATCGTTGTCGCGGTTGTATTGGCGGTTCTCGATATTGATCTCGGGTTTGTATTGCGATGTTTTCAGCCATTCCTTCCATCTCTTTTCGCTGTCCGCTGTTAAAAGATTTTCTTTTTTGAAGCCGTTGGCAAGCGCAAACTGCAGCGCCCCTTCACCGCTCAGCACAACATGGGGAGTTTTTTCCATGACCAGCCTCGCCACCGATATGGGATGCATAATATGTTCAATGCACATCACCGAGCCGCAGTTATAGTTTTCGTCCATGATGCACGCGTCGAGCGTTACGTGACCGTCGCGGTCCGGCAGGCCACCGTAACCGATGCTGTTGTTGTGCGGATCGGCTTCGGGTATCTTTACCCCTGCCTCCACCGCATCGAGGGCGCGCCCGCCACTGGACAAGGTTTTCCAGGCTTCGAGATTGGCCGTCTGGCCAAAGTTCCATGTAGATAAAACAATCGGCTGACCCATTACCGTGGCCTGCGGAACGGCGTTGAGAGCAGGAAGCTGGGCGCTGACTATACCGGCCGATCCAAGGAAAGAGTTGCGAAGAAATTTTCTGCGTGAAGGCATAAGTGTTTTTTTATCTACCCTTTTTAATGTTCAATAAAAGTAGAGGTTTATTGATAAAAAAAGGGAACGCAACCCAAATGGCGTTCCCTTTCTCATATTAAAACCAACACTTATTTCTCGGCGGTTGTGTTGCCAACCGTACCGTTTTCGATGTAACGTATCTGCACTTTCTGTGTGGTGTCGGTGGCATCGGGCAGGCCCACCAGCAGTGCGGTATAAGCCTTGCCGTTTTCCAGGCTGATGGTGCGATTCGCGGAAATGCTGCTGCCGTTGCTGACGGCAATGGTCACATCACCGCCGTTGACGGGTGTAAACTCAGTTACTTCGCCAAACGCGGCCGGACCATCGGCCACATTGTTGCCACCGGCTTCGATGGTTACCACCGGAGCGCTCGAATCGGGGATGGCGTTGATGTAACGGATGTAGGCCCTGTCGGCCGTTGCGTTGCTATCCACCTCATCTTCCACGGTGATGTTGTTGTATTTACCGTTGCTTCCCACCACGAATACGGAGTAAAAGCTGCTGTCTTCAAACCTGAAATTGGTTTTTGCCAGCAATGAGTCTGTTCGAAAATCGAATGTTTCTATGTCGCGGGCGCCGATAAATATTCTTTGATAAGCGCCGTTGAAGCTGGTGAATTCGAGCGGTGCGTTGCCGATGGCGTTTCCTGAAAGCGCCACACCTATGGCCTCCCTGTCGGGTACCAGGTTGAACACCATCAGGCCCGCCGAGGGTACCGGTGTGTTGTCGTCGTCAAGATCTTTATCGCATGCGGTTAAGAATCCTGTCAGCAAAATGGCGATGGATGAATAGATAAACAGCCTCTTCAATGAAAAATTTGCTTTTTGCATTTACTTTTTAGGTTTTTAAAATGATGAATAGGTGTTTTCGCGAAGCAGTTGGGTGGTACTGGTGATTGCCGGCGCTTGTGCGCGGCGGAGGTGAGGTGTATATGCGGAAAAATGATGCCGGAATTCGTTAATTGTTTTGAAAGATTTGGGGGGTGCCCTTCGGGCAAAAGTTAAAAGTTAAAACTGAAAACGTGTCACGTCTCACATTTCCCCATTGTCTATTGCCCATTGCCCACCCCCGGCGCTTCGCGCCACCCCCGCCAGCGGGGGAAACAGTTGCCCGGCAAAACTTAAAAGTTAAAAGTTAAAAGTTAAAAC
>CBIGXK010000398.1:0-3314 GCA_966193805.1 uncultured bacterium
GAGTACCCGCAGCTATGGCGTTTACTTGAAATTTAACTTCTAATTGATAAAGCTACTGATATGACGAAGCTTTTTAAAAATATAACACTCACCTTTTTCATGGCAGCGCTCTGCATCTTTTTGTGGGGTTGCACGAAAAAATTTGATGAACTGAATACCGACCCCACCAGCTTCAGCTCACTTACTCCTTCCCTTATACCAAAAGCATTTGCCAAGGCCGAATACCAGGGTATCTATGGCGACCCCGGCATATATGAACTGGCAAGAGCACTGTTTCCTGATTACTGGAGCCAGTTTTTTGCAGATGGCGCCGGCGCTCCCAGCGATCGGAACGTGATCGTGCAGGATTGGATCATTTCACAATGGAACTCGGTGTACACCGTTACCTGGCCAACACTGAAACAGGTGATAGACGCAACGAGAGAAGACAATCCCGAAGCGAATGCCATCGCCAAAATATGGAAGGCCTATATTTTTCATTACCACACCGATTTTTATGGGCCGATCCCTTATTTCCAGGCAGGCAATGGCGACCTCAGCATTCCTTACGACAGCCAGCAGGATGTGTATCACGATCTCTTCAAACTGCTCGATTCTGCAGTTACAGTGCTAAAGGCCGCCGATCAAACGATTAAGCCTTTTGGAGACAACGATCTTATTTTTCATGGAGATATCCCGTTGTGGACGAAGCTCGCCAACACGCTACGACTGCGCCTGGCACTGCGCATTTCGTATGTTGAACCAGACAAAGCGAAAGAAGAGGCACAGAAGGCCGTAGCGGCGGGGGTGATGACATCGAATGACGATAATGCGTTTATGGACGTGAGCACCGCGTCGCCGAACGGTTTGAATTTGATGTCACCATGGGAAGGATTTCGTATGAGCGCCGCGATGGAAAGTTATTTGAAGGGATTCAACGATCCGAGAATGACGGAATACTGGAGCCCCTCCGAAAGTGATGGACAGTACCACAGTCTGCGCAACGGCATGACGTCGGCACAACTTACCGCCAATGATAAAAACAAGCTGGCCAGTACTTCGAATATTGGTAGCCGTTGGTCGGTTGATGCGGCAAATACGAACCGGCACACGGTGATGTATGCGGCCGAAGCTTATTTTTTAAGAGCAGAAGGCGCATTGAATGGCTGGAACATGGGCGGAACGGCTCAGGAACTGTATGAACAGGGTATTGCCACATCGCTCAGTCAATGGGGAATTGCCGATAATACAGTCATTCAAAATTATATCAGCGGCACCGGCACGCCGGTTGCCCTCGACGATTATTTCAGCTCACCTGCAGTAGCCGATATTCCTGTAGCATTTTCCAGCGATCCTGAAGTGGCGCGTGAACAGGTGCTCACCCAAAAATGGCTCGCCCTTTTTCCAGACGGTATCGAGGCGTGGGCAGAGGTACGGCGAACCGGCTTTCCCAAATTGTACCCTGTTATCAATTCGGATAACCCGGACGTGAGCACCGATGACATCATCAGAAGGTTTACTTTTTTAAATTATGAATATCAAACCAACGGCAAGGCAGTTGAAGCTACGGGCATACCGCTTCTTGGCGGGCCCGACAAGGCGAGCACGCGGGTGTGGTGGAATAAGTAGAACTGTTCTGTTCTTTTTAGCAATCAGCAGTACAGCATTTGCGCAACAGGTTCGGATCATTCCCGAACCTGTTGCAATAAACCCGCAACAAGGCGTTTTTCATTTTCGGCCCGTGATGGACATGTCCGTACATTCCAACGATCCGGCGATTCAAAACACTGCACGCCAGTTTGCGGAAACGCTTCGCGAAAAATATGGAATATTTTTTTCGAGAGAAAAGCAGCCGGCCGGCATTGTTATCAATATCGACAGCAGCATCAAAAACGAAGGATACAGGTTGCAGGTGCGCCCGCGTGAATTGACTGTTTATGTTAAAGATGGCGCCGGATTGTTCTATTCATTTCAAACCATTAAACAACTGCTGCCGGTTTCATTTAATAATGCATGGAAAGAAAAACCGGAAACTGCCATTCTTCCCTGTGTCGACATCGAGGATTATCCGCGGTATGCTTACCGTGGGATGCAACTTGATGTGAGCCGGCATTTTTTTCCGAAGGAATTCATCAAAAAATATATAGACATCCTCGCAGCCTATAAAATCAACACATTTCACTGGCACCTTACCGACAGTCATGGTTGGCGGCTGGAAATTAAGCGGTATCCAAAGCTAACCTCTGTTGGCGCCTGGAGAGCCGCCAGGCCGGGTATTCCGATGACCATTGCACAACCTACGCAACCAGGTGAAACAGCAGATTACGGCGGTTTTTACACACAAGAGGAAGTGAAGGAGATCATCCGCTATGCGCAGGACAGGTTTATTACCATCATCCCCGAAATTGAAATGCCGGGACATTGTACGGCCGCACTGGTCGCTTACAACCAGTACAGCGATCTAAACAATGGAGTTCCTCTACTGATGCCCTGCGGTTATCCCGGCGACCTGCAGCACAATTTCTGTGTGGGCTACGATTCCACATACGTCTTTCTCAACAATATCCTTGAAGAGGTGATGGATTTGTTTCCTTCCCAATACGTTCACATCGGTGGTGATGAAGTGCGGGGTGGTCCCTGGCTGAACTGTCCGAGATGCCAAAAGGTAATGGCTGCGCATGGCTACACCACAGCAATGCAGTTGCAGGGTTATTTTACCAGGCGAATCGACAGCTTCATTGCGGCCCATGGAAAACGGACAACTGGCTGGGAAGAGATCCTTTCCGAAAATGTTTCTGCCTCGGCAGTGGGCATGGTGTGGCACCAGCAGCAAGGCGCTGTTGATCATGTGAAGAAGGGATACGACGTGGTCATGACCCCTTACCATTACACCTATTTTGATTTTTACCAGTCGGACCCGCGCCTCGAAGAAAACATCACCTATGCGCCGCTTTATCTCGACACTGTGTATGCTTTTGAGCCGGCGCCGGCGGGCATCACCGACGAAGAAAGCAAGCACATCCTGGGCGTACAGGCTTGCTTGTGGACGGAAAACGTTGCCACTGCCGGGAGGGTGGAATATATGTTATTGCCACGGTTGCTGGCGCTGGCCGAAGTAGGCTGGTCGCCGCCCTCTAAAAAAAGTTACCCGTCGTTTATCAGGAAGGTCGAAAATGAGTTCAGGCGCTTCGATAAAGAAGGAATTCAATATGCTACCAGCCTGTACAACGTTTCCATCATGCCGGTGCATGATACAGTAAAAAACATTATTACTGTGACGCTCGCCGACCAAACACATTTATATCCTGTTTATTATACACTCGACGGCACCGCAC
>CBIGXK010000399.1:0-3294 GCA_966193805.1 uncultured bacterium
GTGTATGCCTTCTCCCAATATCCAGTGCGCCTGCAGTATGGTGCTCACCGGCCCGATGCCGGAGATGATCGCGACGTTATTGGATCCAATCTTCGACAGGCCCGCAGCGAGCATAAATGTGGGAATCACTGTCGCGATCACTGCAAGCATCAATCCGTATCCCCACATGCCGCTTGCCTGGGTGAATTCCGAATAATCTCCGCGCAAAATGTAATGAACAAATATGCCGACCGTTGCCGAAAGCATGGCATACGCGGTAAACTTTGATGCGCCCACGACAGGAATGACTTTTCCGCTGCCTGAAATGTAAAGCGCGTAGGTGAGTGAGCAAAGGAAGATGAGGGCGCTTCCCCAAAAGAACTAAGGGTTTGTGGTGTCGATCATCATCTCATCGTAATAGGCTATTCCAATGCCGCTGTAGGTAAGCAGTAAGGCGATCAGGTGCGTTTGCTTTATTTTTTGTTTGAAGAATATCCTGTTGATGAGGATGACGAAAGTAGGGTAGAGGAAAAGGATCAGTCGTTCCAGTCCGGCCGAAATGTATTGGAGCCCCACAAAATCGAAGTAGCTGCTGAGGTAATAACCGAACAGGCCGAGCAGGATGATCTGTATCCACTGCTTTTTTGTGAGGCGCACGTTTCCTGTTTTGCTGCTCACCAGATATGCGGCGCCAAGGAAAAATGGCAGTGAAAAAACCATTCTCAGGGTGAGCAGGGTAAGTGCATCGATCTGTGTGTCGGCAAATGCTTTTTTGACGATGATGGCCTTAGTGGAAAACAGCACTGCACCTGTGAAGGTGATGAGAAAGCCGGCGAAGGAAAGTTGTTGTTTTTTCAAGCCTCACACTGCTACATTAAAATCCCTCAACGCATCATTCAGGCTCGTTTTGAGGTCGGTACTGGGCTTGCGCTGGCCGATAATAAGCGCACAACTCACGGCAAACTCGCCCGCGGGAAACGTTTTATTGTAACTGCCGGGAATAACGACACTGCGTGCCGGAACCCTTCCTTTATATTCAACAGGCTGGTCACCGCTCACATCAATGATCTTGGTGCTGCGGGTAAGCACCACATTTGCACCGAGCACCGCTTCCTTCTCCACTCTTACCCCTTCCACAACGATACAACGGCTGCCGATAAAACTTCCCTCTTCAATGATCACCGGCGATGCCTGCAACGGCTCGAGTACTCCGCCGATGCCAACGCCACCGCTCAGGTGCACATTCTTGCCGATCTGCGCGCAACTGCCAACCGTTGCCCAGGTGTCCACCATCGTTCCCTCGTCCACGTAAGCCCCGATGTTCACATACGAAGGCATGAGCACCACGTTTTTGCCGAGGTACGCGCCATAACGGGCAACAGCATGAGGAACGGCCCTTACGCCCAGTTCCCTGTAATTCGTTTTCAACAACATCTTATCGTGAAATTCAAAAGGATCGATGCTCCAGGTTTGCATTGGCTGAATGCTGAAATACATCAGTATCGCCTGCTTCACCCATTCGTTCACTACCCATCCCTCTTCCGTGGGCGACGCCACGCGAAGCCTGCCTTTATCCGTTTCTTCTATTACTGCCCGTACCGCTTCGGCATATTGTTTTTCTTTTAATAACTCCCGGTTTTGCCAGGCTTCACTGATGAGTTGTTGCCATTCCATTGAATAATAATTTATGCAAACATAACATAAGCGGCTGATTTCGTCTCATCTTGCACCGATGAATTACATTTGGTAAAATTTTGACGATGACAGATTTTGAAACCGATGTAGAACGGTGCCTGGAAATTCTTGAGCAGGGCGGAACGATCCTGTACCCGACCGACACTGTTTGGGGAATTGGCTGCGATGCAACGAATGCCGCGGCGGTTGAAAGAATTTATGCCATTAAAGAAAGACCCGCTGCAAAAAGCATGATCATCCTCGTGGCCGACGAGAAAGATATCCTGCAATACGTGGCCAATCCCAACCCTCAAATTTTTGATTTTCTGAAGAACACGCCGAAGCCCACTACGGTTATTTACCAGGGCGCCATCGGTATCGCCGATAACCTGGTGCACGACGATGGTACCGTCGCCATCAGGGTGGTACAGGATAAGTTTTGCAGGCACCTGCTGAAGCGGTTGCGTAAGCCGATCGTGTCCACATCTGCAAATATTTCCGGCGACCCTGCCCCGAAAAAATTCATGGATGTGCTCGACTACATTCGTACAAGTGTCGATTACGTCGTCCAGTACCGGCAGGATGACGAAAGCGAAGCTGAAACATCTGCCATCGTAAAACTTGACCGCAGCGGCAACGCCATTTATATCCGTTCCTAAATGCCTATCCTTCATGTCGCAAAAAATCCTGATCATTCAGACAGCATTCATCGGTGACGTGGTGCTCGCGACTGCTCTCATTGAAAATATTCACGCCACCATTCCTGATGCGGCCATTGATTTCCTGGTGAGAAAAGGGAATGAGGGCCTGCTTATCCAACATCCCTTCATCAGGCATTTGCTGGTGTGGAACAAAAAAGATAAGAAGCTCCGCAACCTGTTTAAAATGCTGGTGGCCATCAGGAAGGAAAAATATGACCGCGTGATCAACGTGCAGCGATATGCGGCCACCGGATTGCTCACCGCTTTTTCGCGCGCAAAGGAAACGATCGGGTTCGACAAAAATCCGCTTTCATTTTTATTCAGCAAAAGCGTTCCGCACAATTTTGGAGAAGGGCATGAAGTGGAAAGGAACCAGCGGCTCATCGCGCACTTTGTGCCCGGCCCCGCGCTGCGGCCAAAACTGTATCCCGCCGCCGAAGATGAGCTGCACATCAGCCAGTGCCTCACCGGCCCCTTTATTACCATCTCGCCCGCATCGGTATGGTTCACCAAGCAATATCCTCCCGTAAAGTGGGCCACGTTTATCAATAAAGTTTCCGATGATTTGACGATCTACCTGCTCGGTGGTCGGGATGACCGCTCGCTCGGCGAGGCCATCATCCAGATGACACGCTCGAAGTCGCCGGTAAATTTATGCGGCGAGCTGACCTACCTGCAATCTGCCGCGCTGATGCGCCATGCAAAAATGAATTTTGTGAACGATTCGGCGCCCCTTCATTTCGCTTCTGCGATGAATGCGCCTGTTACCGCGGTGTACTGTTCCACTGTTCCTTCTTTTGGTTATGGGCCCCTGTCGGATGTAAGTTTTATCGTGGAGAGAGAGGAGCCGTTGTATTGCCGGCCGTGTGGTTTGCATGGATACAGTGCGTGCCCCGAAGGGCATTTTAAATGTGCGATAGATATCAGGGATGAGCAGTTG
>CBIGXK010000400.1:0-3294 GCA_966193805.1 uncultured bacterium
GTCGAAAGGAGAACGGCAGTTGCAATTGAGCAAAGAATTTGTTCGCGAATGGCTCATCGCGAACAATTTTATGGGCAAAGAGGGGCAGTCCGTTCCGGCAATGAGTGATGAATGGATCGAAACGATCAGCAACCGGTATATTGAATTATATGAGAAGGTGATCGGTGAAAAGTTTATACCCGAGCCGCTTTCGGACGAAGAAATCACCGCACGCGTAGAAAAATCACTGGAGCGTGTCGGGCTTCAGCCTGCGCCGTGATTTATTGAATACCATGATGCCATTCTTTTTCCCCTTCCGAAGCAGTTTCCTTTCTTCTTCAGGCATCTGGTACACCTTATAACATTCGTCGCTGCAGCAGCCGGCATATTTTTCGGCACATTCATCGCACTGTATAAAGAGCAGATGGCACGCTTCGTTTCGGCAGTTGGTGTGAGTATCTGCAGGTTTGCCGCATTGATGACAGCGGGCAATCACTTCGCCGCTGATGCGTTCGCCAAGACGCTCGTCGAATACAAAGTTTTTTCCTTTGAACTTATTCGGCAGGTTTTTTTCTGTGACGGTGTTGGCGTAGTTGATGATGCCGCCTTCGAGGTGAAAAACGTTCCTGAAGCCATGGTGCAGCAGGTAGGCGCTGGCCTTTTCACAACGGATGCCGCCGGTGCAGTACATGATGATATTTTTGTCTTTGTGTGGCTCCAGCATGTTCGCCGACATCGGCAACTGCTCGCGAAATGTATCACTGGGCACTTCAATGGCATTTTCAAAATGTCCCACCTCGTATTCGTAATGGTTGCGCATATCCACCACGATGGTATCCGGACTTTCGGTGAGCTGGTTGAACTTTTCGGCGTCAACATATCGCCCTTTATTCTTCATGTCGAAAGAAGGATCTGAGATGCCGTCGGCAACAATTTTTTCGCGAACCTTCACCTTCAGCACCCAAAACGATCTACCGTCGTCATCAACGGCAATATTGAGCCGCAGGTTTTGGAGTCCGTCGATCGAATGGATAAGCTCGCGGAAGGCTTCGAGGTGGCTCTGCGGCACGCTGATTTGCGCGTTGATGCCCTCGTGTGCCACGTAGATGCGGCCGAATACTTTTAATTCGAACAGGCGGAGGTAAAGATCATCACGAAATTGTTTGGGATCGCCGATAGGAAAATAACAGTAAAAAGAGATCGTTCTGCGGGGTACTGTTTCCTGGTACAGACGGTCTTTGAGTTCCTTTTGAGAAACCCTGTTATGTAATGCGCTCATTATTAAGAAATTTTAAGGACACTTGCCTGGTGAACAAAATTTCGAGCCGCGAAGATACGGAGGGGAGAGCAATGGGCAATGGGCAATGGGCAATGGGCAATGGGGAGACGGGAGACGGGAGACGGGAGAGAAGTTTTAACTTTTAACTTTTAACTTTTTTAACAAACTACCCGTCATCGCGCCGAGGCCTCCAACAATCGCTCCAAGCAATCCCGTCACAACAATCAACCCCGCTTCACCTAGTCCAATCAAAGCACCAATACGTTGCGTGAGAATACCATCATTCCCCGCATTTATTTTCAACGCAAGTATCAACCACAAAACAAACAGCCCAACAAACCCCGATAAAAAACACCAAAAAGGCGGCTGATCAATTATGACCGCCACAACAAGAGCAGCCAGCGCAATGCTCCACCAGGGCAAATAAAGTCCAAAGGCAAAAGCCAGTAACGCCGTCAACAATATGGAAACAATAAACTTCATCTCAATCTGAATTTAATGACACCCTTTACTCTCTCATCCTCCCCTTCATTTTTTTTCATCACCCACAAGCGATAATATTTTCCTGCGGCCCAATCATCAATAAACCTGTCGTAATCAATACTGCCCGGGTTGCCCGACTGTCCGCCGGGAAAAATTCCATAAGCCTCCGTTTCGTCGGTGAGCTGCACCACCATTCTCCAACTCGGTCCATGAAACTGCTTTGTAGCGTTGATAACGTTTAGACCTCCGCCCACGTTCAGATGAAACCTGCTTAACGCTTCCATTCGCAACAAATGGCGTATGCCCGTGTCCTTGAACCTTCCCCATTTCAACCTGCCTTCTTTTTCGGTAATGCTTAAAGTCGTTACCGCCTTTTTAAACGCTGCCACCACGAGTTGCTGCAACGTTTCTTTTTCCGGCGTCTGAATATTATCAATAAACGAAAAGGCAGAATCACGCTTCAGGGCGTCGATCAACGTATAGGCATCCGGTAACTCTTTGCTGCCCTGCACCTGCGCAAACTCATCATCCCACACCATCTGCTCAAGTGCATTGAACCATGTGGTAAAAACGGTTGGACCTGTTTCCTCGGCATCGTTCCGCATGTTCCACGCTCTTATCATTTCCAAAAATCTCAACTCATCCGTGTTTAGTTGTCCCGACGGCACATTCGCCAGTAAAAAAGGAATCGCTGTTGCTGCAAACGCATTGAAATTTTCATTCTGCATCTGCTGCATGTCTGCCGGCGTAATATTATCCATTCGCGCAAGCATCCTGTTGATCTGCAACCCCCGGTATACATCATAACTTCCACCCAGGTAATACGGATAGGAAGTGTCGGCGGCAACCTGGTTGGCGCTGCTCACGAAACCACGCGCAGGATTCTTCATGTGCGGGTTCTCATTTTGCGGAATACTGTCTTTCCATACAAATTTTGAATCAACGCCGGGCATAATGAAGTCGCCCTGCCTGTACCACTTTGCCGGAAATTCACCCTGTTGCCACAATGCGATGTCGCCCGACTTACTCGCAAACGCAAAATTTTGACCGGGGCACGTGAAATATTGCAGGGCATCCAGATAATCTTCATAATTTTTTGCCTTGTTCAGCAAGCTGAAAGTTTTGAGTTCGTTAGATGCCTCGTGCGCCTTCCAGTGCACCGCAAGATTGAGGTTGGCGCCTACCCTTCCTCTTCCGTTGAAATGGCCGTCGAACATCACGGGTCCAAAAACAGTATAGGCCACGGTATCCGAGAAATGGGAACCGTCTTTCATCGTGTAAGTTTCAATCTGCATTTCGGCTTTTGTCCATGCATTATTATACCAGTACTCCGTCTTATTGTCGTCGTTGAACTGTATGCTGTAATAATCCAGTACATCGCGCTCGGCATTCGTCATGCCCCATGCAATGGAATCGTTAAATCCGATGATGATCGAAGGAGTGCCCGGCAGGCTCACTCCATACACATTCTTCTGCGGTGTCGAAATTTGCATTTCGTACCACAGCGAAGGCAGGTTCAATCCAAGGTGAGGATCGTTGCTCAGAATCGGTCT
>CBIGXK010000401.1:0-3261 GCA_966193805.1 uncultured bacterium
GCTTTTACTGCATCGATCAGTTGCGTGATGTGAAAAAAGTCGCCCGAAGGAATTTCGTCTATCAAATGCGGCTCAAGGATATACATACCGCTGTTGATCTTAAAAGTAAGTTCAGGTTTTTCGATCAGATCAACCAGGTGACCGTTATTTCCCGTTTCGATGGTTCCATACGGAATGGCATAATGCCTGAGTGCAGCAACAATGGTAATCTCATTTCTTTGCTTATAGTGAAAGCTGAGTATTTCGGAGTAATCCTGGTCGATCAGGATGTCGCAATTATTTACAAAGAATGTCTGCGTTATCTTACCCTTCAGCAACGAAAGGCTGCCTGCCGTACCCATCGGCTTTTCTTCCCGCACAAAATTGAGTTCATACGGCAGATTCTCATTCTTCAGATAAAATTCAATCAACTCGGCTTTATAATTAACCGAAATGTAAAACTGGTTGCAGCCGTGGCGGCCAAACCGGTCAAAAATCTCTTCCAGCATGGTTTTCTCGCCGATCGGGATCAATGGCTTGGGCAATACGCGGGTGAGGGGGCGCAACCTGGTGCCGAAACCTCCCGCCATAACAACAATCGGCAGATCAAACTTCCTGACCGGTGTTACTTTGCTATCGAGAAAAAGGTCTTCCCAGAAATAAATTTTCACTACATCGTTCGTGCCGTTCACCACCGGGCAAAATTCCATCCGGTAATCAAGCATCATTTTCTTTACCGTGTCGAAAGAATCCTGTGGTCTTCCAATCCGTATATTCTTCCTCAGCACCTGGCTGATGCATGTTTCCAGCGACCTGTTCTTGATAATGGCCCGCTGAATATCTCCTGCACTCACTAACCCCCTGTATTTTTTGTTTTCAATAACGATCAGCAGCTTTCTTTCCAATGCATCCATTTTCTTCAACGCGTCTATTAGCTTCTTATCAGACGCGATGCTGAGCCTTGCAAAGTCGGCTATCGAAGTTGCCGGATGAATGCTTTCAGATCCTTTCATAATCCATTACCCTTAAAAAACCGTCAAGAGTTCTCATGACCAGTGAATTATCATAAAGTGTTGCCACCAGTGTTCCGGGCGCAAGTTCACTGCCCACATTAAAATCTATGATTTTGCATTTCCAGATCCTGTACCGTTGATCGGCCACTGTTGCAATAGCGCCGGGATAGGGAGAAGTGATCGCGCGCACCTTATTGTAGATAAACACCGAGTTCCTGTTCCAGTCGATGGTGGAATCCCTGTCGGTACGTAGCCTTCTGAAATTGCCTTCGCCAATATTTTGCTCCGTTCTGGGCGCCTTTCCCTCGCGCAGCAGCGGGAAATAAGCTTTCATCAGATTATAGGAGGCATCACCAACCTTCACCAGTACATCACTCACAGTATCCTCGAAATCTATCACAATTTTTTCCTGCGCAACTAGATCGCCGCAATCCGGCAGCCCATTCATGTAAAACATGCTCAGCGCCGTTTCCGGGTATCCCTCTTCAATTTGCCACGCGAGCACCGAACGGCCGCGATCCAAAGGCAGCTTCGACGGATGAAATCCTATTGTTCCGTGTTTCGCGCATTGCACCAGTTCCATGTCCAGCAGTTCCGACCACCCGTTCACAAAGATGAAATCCGGACCGATGTTTTTTATTTCTTCGAGGTATTTGTTTGCGCTGATATCCTTTTTTATGTGCAAGTCACACGGAAACCTGTCCGATTCAGCTTTGCAGTTCGCGTCGGGGTACGTGATGCACATCTCCATCGACACGTGTTTATTTTTTTTCAGATAATCGTAAACAACCTTTCCGTAAGCAAAGCCGCCGATGAAAACTATTTTAACCATAAGCAATTCTGATCATTTCCTGATAACGCAGTTACCCAATACGAGTATGTCGAGACCGGTACCATAAAAAGTTCTGATGGCATCGGCCGGCGTACATACGATGGGTTCGCCTTTAATATTGAAAGAGGTATTGAGGACAACGCCAACGCCGGTCAATTCCCTGAATTCTTTCAGCAGCCTGTAATATCTTGGATTGGCCTCTTCATTCACTACCTGTATCCTCGAAGTGCCGTCCACATGAACTACAGCGGGAATATCCTCTTTCGCCTTTTCGTTTGCCGTCAGTGTCAACGTCATGTATTCAAAAGATGGCAACCCGAGTGATGCGGCGATCTTGTCATTGTATTTGAAATATTTGATGGCTTCTTCGCCCAGCATCGAAGGGCAGAATGGCCGCCACGGCTGCCGGTATTTAATAACGGAGTTCACCGTGTCTCTCGATGCACAGGTCCTGGGGTCCGCAAGTATCGATCTCGCTCCCAGCGCCCGTTGCCCCGCCTCCATGCCCATTTGAAACCAGCCTACGATCTTTCCGTCGGCGATCTCCTTTGCAATTTCACGTTCCAGGTCTGCAGGCACCAAATAGGGCAGCTTGCACCTGATCAGTATTTGTTCTATTTCCGCATCGGAAAACGAGTTGCCGAGATACACGTCTCTAACCGGCTTATTCGCCAGGAAACCTTTTACCTGGTATTGATGTGCCATGCCGGCGCCGATAGAAGTACCGGCATCGGAAGCGACGGGATATACATACACCTTGTCGAGCCAGTCCGACTCAAAAAGATTGCCGTTCATCTTCACATTCATAGCGACGCCGCCCGCAATGCAAAGATTTTTTATCCCGGTTTCATCTACCCAGTATTTTATCATTTTCCGGGTGATTTCTTCCAGGTGATCCTGCGCCGCAAGGGCATAATCCTTATGCCACTGCTCAACCGGATCGAAAGTTGTGCGTCGCGGTCTTTCCATGAAATCGACAAACGCATCCGAACAGTATTTGGAAAACGAACTGCCACCGAGTGCCAGCAGGTGAGGATCGCCCTCGAGGCCGCCGGCGTCATCGTCATAAATCATCTGCTCAAACTTCTTTTTGGCTTTGCGATAATCATCGCCCCGGTCACCGTAGCTCGCCATTCCCATGACCTGCCATTCATCGCCGTAAGCTTTGAAACCGATGTATTCTGTAAACGCCGAATAAAACCAACCGAAGGAAATAGGCGTCTTCGTTTCTTTAAGCAGCTCCAGTTGTTGGCCAACGCCTTTCCAAACGCTCACGGTAACTTCTTCTCCTGACCCGTCGATTGACAAGACCAGCGACTCCTGCAAACCACTCGTAAAAAACGCCGTGCATGCATGCGACAAATGGTGATTGACAAAATAGATTTCGGGAAATTTCAAATTGCCATAATGCTTTCTCAGGTTTTTCAGGATAATGTT
>CBIGXK010000402.1:0-3257 GCA_966193805.1 uncultured bacterium
GCCTATTGCCTATTGCTCCCCCCTCCCCCTCACCAGCTCCCACAGCACGATGCCAGCGGCAACCGATACATTCAGCGAGTGCTTCATCCCAAACTGCGGTATCTCGATGAACCCGTCGCACAACTTCAGCACTTCCTCGTCGATCCCTACGACTTCATTTCCAAAAATCACTGCCAGTTTTTCGGAAAAATCGAAAGAAAATTCCTGCAAAGGAATGCTTTTTTCCACTTGTTCAACCGCAAAGATCCTGCAACCTTCGCTTTTTAAAGTCAACACTGCATCCAACGTATGTTCCGCATAATGCCATTCCACCGTTTCCGTTGCCCCGAGCGCCGTCTTGTGAATATCCCTGTGCGGCGGCCGGGGTGTGTACCCGCACAGCCATATGCCGCTGAGGAGGAACGCATCCGCGGTCCTGAACACGCTGCCCACATTGTGCATGCTCCGCACATTATCGAGCACCACCGTCAGCGGATTTTTTTCCGATTGCCTGAAGTCTTCAACGGACATCCGCCCGAGGTCGGCATTTTTTTTAATTTTCAAAGTTCAGTCGCTTATAATGTTATAATTTGGCGATTTTACGCAATTTCCGGATTTCATAATACATCATTGACAGTCAAAACCACAAACGATACGCCCCTGATGCAACAGCACAGGGCCATCAAGCAGAAATATCCAGATGCCGTGCTGCTTTTCAGGGTGGGTGATTTTTACGAAACCTTCTCTGAAGATGCCGTTATTACCTCCAGGGTGCTGGGAATTACCCTTACCAAAAGGAACAACGGATCGGCGTCGTCAAGTGAACTGGCCGGTTTTCCGCACCACGCGCTCGACACGTACCTGCATAAACTCGTCAAAGCCGGGTACCGCGTTGCCATTTGCGACCAGCTCGAAGACCCGAAGCAGGCAAAGGGCATCGTCAAAAGGGGCGTCACCGAACTGGTTACTCCGGGCATCGCCACAAACGAAAAGCTGCTCGATCATAGCCATAACAATTTCCTGGCAGCCATTCATTTCAATGAAAAGCAGTCGGGAATTGCTTTCCTCGACATCACCACCGGCGAATTCTTCGCCGCCGAAGGATCCCAGGATTATGTAGACAAGCTTCTCCAAACGCTAAAGCCCGCAGAAGTAATATTTCAAAGAAGCCACCAGAAATTTTTCAAGGAAACATTTGGCGCCTCATTCTATACCTATTCACTCGAGAGCTGGATATTCGATCATAAATATGCCGCCGAGAGTCTGCTGAAACACTTTCAGACACATTCGCTGAAAGGGTTCGGGATCGAAGAAATGTCGGACGCCATCGTGGCCGCAGGCGCCATACTGCACTACCTGCGCGACACTGAACATCCCAACCTGCAGCACATCTCCGCCATACAACGGATAGATAAAGACGATCACCTGTGGATGGACAAGTTCACCATACGCAACCTCGAATTGCTGGGCACCGGCGGCGAGGGCCAGCAATGCCTGCTGCGCGTGCTCGACAATACCATTTCGCCCATGGGAGCGAGACTGCTGCGGCGGTGGACCATCATGCCACTCAAAGATGAGACGAGGATCAACGAGCGCCTCGGCCTCGTGGAATTCTTTATCAAAGAGGTGGACCTGCGCAACAAAGTTACCCAATACATCAGGCAATGTGGCGACGTGGAACGGCTCGTCAGCAAAATTCCCGTCAAAAAAGTGAACCCGCGCGAAGTGATGCAGATAGCACGCGGGCTCGAACATATAGAGAAGATCAGAGAGGTGTGTAAAAATGCAGAGAATGATTATTTAAGGCGACTGGCCGATGCACTCAATCCCTGCGAGTACATTTTCAACCGGATAAGACATTACCTTCCTGAAAACCCGCCGGTAACGGCCAACAAAGGAGGCGTGATCAAAGAAGGTGTTTCACGTGAACTGGATGAATTGCGTTCGATCGCCACCGGTGGCAAACAATACCTCGTGTCGCTGCAGCAGCAGGAGCAGGAAAGCACCGGGATATCCACCCTGAAAATTGGTTACAACAACGTGTTCGGCTACTATCTCGAAGTAACGAATTCGCAAAAAAGCAAGGTGCCTGAAAGATGGCTGCGCAAGCAAACGCTGGCTAATGCCGAAAGATATATTACGCCGGAGCTGAAGGAATATGAAGAGAAGATTGTTGGCGCGGAAGACAAGATGCTCGTGATTGAGATGGAGCTGTATGAGAAGCTGCTGCTCGAGCTCCAGGATTATATCTCGCCGATGCAGGTAAACGGGAACGTGCTGGCGATCATCGACTGCCTTATCTGCTTTGCGAACAATGCCGTTCTTTATAATTATCACAAGCCGCAATTGCATGGCGGCCATGAACTGTCATTACACGAAAGCCGCCATCCCGTTATTGAAAGGAACCTGCCCGCCGGCGATCCGTACATCGCCAACGACATCCATCTCGATCCGTCAACAGAACAGATCATCATTCTCACGGGGCCGAATATGAGCGGTAAAAGCGCGGTGTTGCGGCAAACGGCCCTCATTACGCTGATGGCACACATGGGAAGTTTTGTGCCGGCCGATAAAGCATTGATCCCGATAACCGATAAAATTTTCACAAGGGTTGGCGCCAGCGACAACCTCAGCGGAGGCGAATCAACCTTTATGGTGGAGATGAACGAAACCGCATCCATCATCAACAACATCACATCTTCCAGCCTCATACTTCTCGACGAGATAGGAAGGGGTACATCTACCTATGATGGTATTTCCATTGCCTGGAGCATTGCCGAATACCTGCACAATTCACACCAGGCGCCGAAAACACTTTTCGCCACCCATTACCATGAGCTGAACGAGCTGGAAAATAAATTGCCGCGCGTAAAAAACTACCACATCACCAATAAGGAAGTGGGTAATAAGATCATTTTTCTGCGTAAGCTCGCTGCGGGCGGAAGCAAGCACAGTTTCGGGATCCATGTGGCCAGGATGGCGGGTATGCCGCCTGCGCTGATCAACCGGGCCAACGAAATATTGAAGCAACTCGAGGAAAAGCATGTAGAAGAGCACCTGCAGGAAAGCATCAAAAAAATTGCCACACCGAAATTGCAGCTTTCTATTTTCGACGCGCACAGCGAAACTTTTGCAGAGATCAGGAAACTGTTGGAGGATATTGATATCAACCGGCTCACACCCGTTGAGGCACTGATGAAGTTGAATGAAGTGAAGGGGTTGTTGAGATAGAAGTATTACATTTATTTTCCTTCAAAAAATTCTCCCCTCTCCCGTTT
>CBIGXK010000403.1:0-3241 GCA_966193805.1 uncultured bacterium
GCTCACCAAAAACCTTGTCGTACGTGATTTTGCTGCCGGCGTTCAGCCATACTTTGGACCCATCAGGCAGCACAATGTTCGTTTTAGACCCGTTTTTAGTAGAAATTTCGCTGGTTTCGCGCGCAATGGCATGGGCCACCGGCGGCGTACTCTTGACAGTGGTGTACACCCAACCGGTCACTGCTGCAAAGGCGATGATAGAGGCGGCGATCAGGTTGCGGCGGTTGAAGAACCTGCGCCTCCGCGGGCCCACTACCACAACGGCGTGGTCGCTGTAATCGTCATCAATGTTTCCGGGAACATCATTGCTATCGAGGTTCATACGTTCGAGGTGAGTGGCGTATGCGGCCTCGAGCTCGCTAACGTCTTGTGCGGGAACAACTTGCCAAAGATCTGACAATGTTTGAAGAGAGAAGTGAAGTTCGGGATTGGAACGGAGGATGCTTTCGAGTTCCTGGAGCTCCTGGACAGATGCCTCATTAGCCATTTTTCTTCCTATAAGAAGCCAGGTTCGGTTGATGTCAAGCATGATCGTGGGTGGGTGTAGACTAATAGGACAGCTTTTTTGCTTTGATCTACTAAAGCCCATGTTACTTTTTTTAAAGTTTTTTACGGTTCATCTTTGCTGCAACCTGGGGTCATCTTCCGGTCATCCTCGGGTCATCCTGGGGTTTTCCTGGGGTTTACTACCGAGGATGAGCGGACCCATACCCCAGGCAGACCGGTGAAACGGCGAGTGGAATATGGACGCGACCGGGTTGGCCCGTTTGTGATGATGGGCGCTGAAAAAATGCAGTAGTGCCTGGGGTGGCGGTGCAGTTAGTATTCGGCCTTTACCCTGAGGTTCAGGTTGATGGCCTCGCTGATTTTGCGAACGGCGATGGCCAGTTGGTTGTCGATCGTTTTGATGCTGATGTTGAGGATCTGCGCCACTTCCCTGTAGGGCAACCCATCTTCGCGCACCAACCGGAAAACCAGTTTACAGCGGGGCGGCAGGTCATTAACGGCGAGGTGGATCCTCTTCATCATTTCTGCCGTAATCATCAGTTGTTCGGGGTTGAGGGCGGTAGAGGGGAAGTCGATGGTAAGATTGTCGAGGCTAACAACAACGTTTCTCTTCTGTTTAGAAAGATAGTTGATGGAAGTATTGCGCGTACTGACGTAGAGATAAACACGAAGGTTTTCGATGGAAGTGAGCGTTTTCCTGTTTTGCCACACTTTCATCAGCACGTCCGACACCACTTCTTCCGCTGATTGCTTGTCTTCAAGGAAGGTTAACGCGAAGCGAACGAGGGTCTTATAGAAGGTGAAAAATATTTCTCTATAAGCGGGCTCGTCGTCATATAACGCTATGCGGCGCTGCAGTTCCACCATATTGTCACTTATCGCCATAGGCTGCAATCCCTTAGAAAGACTTTTGTACAGAGCAATTTGCTGCTTTAAAATGTAAAATAAAAATTTTAGTGTGACTCATTTGGCCGTGGCGGTTCTTTTAATTTGGTTGGTTGCGGACAGTTCCGGCTTTTCCTGCTGACGAAAAACCTGCATTGCGGGCATGATTCGTGTGCCTCGTTGTTGTTATATTGCTTCAAATGAAAAGATCAATATTCGTGTTGCTGAAAATAGCGGTGATCACTTCGGGTTTGTCTGCGGGGTTATCGCTGAGTCATGTTTTGGAGATTCCGGGCAAGCATACGCTTATGGCGCCGGAGTTTGTGCACGTGCACCACACCTTCTATTTCGGGTACGCGATCTTTGGCGCGGTTGCGTGGATCTACGGATTGGTGGCAGGGGTGGTTGGTGGTTTGGCTTTGTACAGGGTAAACGAGCGTGCTGCCATCGATTGTTTTGCTGCGGCGGCGGGCTTTGCTGTTTCGCTGGCGATCTTTTTTATTTTTCTTGAACGGTATAACGAGATGATTGCAGACTGGGGAAGTGATGTGCCGGTGGGTTGGGAGCTGATCCGGAACCGGTGGGAAGTGAGTCACACGATCATTTTTCTTTGTGGTGTGTTATCGTTTATTTCCTTTTCGAAAGCGGTTCAAAGAAGATCCAAAATTTAGTACAGACCCGTTGCCGGATTATATTTTACTCAGGGAACCGCGTGATTAATATTGAATCGCTCCCACACTTATACCGGCATTTGCCCATGGCTTGCCGTAATAGTCAACAAGTTCCGCCGCGGGCAGGCTCCAGCCCATAATGCTGGCCTGGTATGGATAGCCACCCGATCTAAGCAATGCACTTGAGTTAGCCGTCAGACTGTAAAACGTTCCCAGTTGCGGATCTAACTGCGTATTTCGCGTAACGTTTCCACCGCCACACTCCGCACAATTGGTGAGCTTTGCAGCAGAATAGGAACTGTTTTTGTAAATGGCCACGCGTCGCGTGCCCGAGGTATCCCACGCCACCCAAAAGTTATTGTTGCGAATATACGTTCCGGCGGTATTCACATTCGGCAGAATGCGAAGTCCCATCCGTTCCGGCGGACGTGAATTTTCCTCGTCATAGGTGAAGGTGGTGTCCATTCCGAAATTCAACATCAGGTTATTATAAATCTTATTGCCGGTAAGTGTGGTCGCATCGCCGTCTGTATTTGCCCGGTCGAGCCTCACAGAATACGTATCTGTGTTATATATGGTGTTATTCACAACCCAGTTGTTTTTACATTCCATGGTACCGGCGTTGCCGTTCTTGTCCACTATCGTCCACGTGGCCAGGTTTATGGCATGCGGCGCCTGCGAATGCTGCAACAGCGGCGACACTTTCACGTTCTCGAAGATGTTGCTGAATACAAAATTGGTATTGCCGCCAACCGTGTTGGCAGAACTAAATCCGTGACAATAGTTCCTTTTAAAAATGTTATACATCGCCAGGTTTTTGAAACCGCCCACACCAAACGCATGCATATATGCCGAGTTGCCCGCCGAAATATCATTGCCTTCGATCTTATTATACTTTACACCATAAATACCCGTAGTGAACTCAGATGCCAGCAGGCTAATGCCATTGTGCCCCCAGTTGGTGATCTTGCAATTTTTAACCACGCTTTTTTTGACGCCGTGCATAAAGGCGATTCCGTCTCCGCCAAGCATCACAGTCGGCTTCACTTTGTTTTCCGCTAACGTCCATGATTTGTCGATGATGCAATTTTGTATTACCAGGTTCTCGACGACTTTCATATTTTGCTGACTGTTTACTGCAAAGATTCCGATCAGGTTGGAACGCGTAATCATGCAAC
>CBIGXK010000404.1:0-3224 GCA_966193805.1 uncultured bacterium
AAATAATACGGAATCGAACTGGCGCGGCTCAAAATAGAATTTTACGTCAGCTTGTTTCTCGAGTTCATCGGCGATGATAGTGAGGGATGCATGATCGAAGTTGACGGATACTTTATCATCAAGAGCGGTTTGCCCGGAAACGAAGAGCATAAGCAATTGCAGCAGTAAAGAGAGTGAAAGTCGTTTCATTTCCGTGCGGATAGTTCGTTGTAATAGTTTGTAGTTGCTGTTAGCATCGTTTCAAAACCCGCCTTTCTGAAGCGGCGCCGGTTTTTTCTCATAAAAGCGTGTATCGCATCTTTTTGATCTGCAAATAGCTGTGTGATTGCCTTTTTATCGGGTATGAAGTAGTCTCCGTTTCGCAAAAATATACTGTAATTTGTCTGCACTTTCAGCACCGGGGCGATCTCATGATTCACTATTTTATCTTCCAGTATCTTGATCTCTTTTTTGTACAGTGTTGCTTCATCGTTGACGAGCACCTGCCAGAATCCGCCGGCTTTTGCATTCCCCGAATCGAGAAGATAAACAAAGTCGGCGCCGTGCATATGAAAGGACCGGACCTTTGGAGAAAATAATCTAATTAGTGCATTACCGGTAATGTCGGTGGTAACGAGTTCGTCCAGCAACTGGTCGTAAAGCAGGCGGACGTTTTTGTATTGCCTGTCGTAGTAAACCAGCTCGCCGAAAGTGAAGTTGTTGGATCCAAAACAGATAATGCCGTTTATCGTTTGATAGGGAAAACGCTGGTATTCGCCGCCGCTGAAGATGGGATCCTGTTCTTTTGTTGCTGCCTGGTATAGCTGGGTACCCGTTACATTGTCCAAAGAAGCGCCGCTTTGTCCGTATGATTCCAAATAGAGAATCGTACAAAGGCACAGAACGGTTAAAGGCTTGGTCATAAGCAGGCTCTTGGTTTTGGTCAGGTTCCTTGTCCTAAGTTAACCGTTTTCCATCTAACGATAGCAAGCCACCCGCGGGAAAAATAGTATTTCGTCAAAAAGAATAATTGTTTTCAAATTTAACGCCCGGCAATATCTCTTTTAGGCGGATCTGGTCCGTCCCCCGCGCTTCGCGCCACGCCCGCCAGCGGGGATAATAACCGCGGTTGCCAGGAAAAGAATCAGCGTCGGGGTATTTACTAAAGTATCGCTGTCGCAAATGGCCTCTACTATTGTCGGATAGTACCACTGTCAAAGTCATATTTTCCAATCATCTTTGTAATGTTGAATTCAGCAAATTAATTAAAACAGTGGAGCAGCAACCATTATAAAAACGGGCGAAACCGAAAAGCCAAACGAGTAGGAAGTTAAAACAAGATCATATGTCGAACAACAGCGTATCACTCCACAGAGTGCTTAAAGCATCACCCGAAAAAGTATATCGCGCATTTACCGACTCACTCGCAATCGCTTCGTGGCTGCCGCCCTACGGCTTTCTCTGCACCGTCCATGAATTCGAGCCGAAGGTCGGAGGTGTTTACAGAATGTCGTTCACCAATTTCTCAACAGGCAACGGACATTCCTTCGGCGGAAAATATATAGAGATCAAACCCAATGAGTTTTTGAAGTATACCGACAAATTCGACGACCCGAATTTACCGGGAGAAATGACGACCACCGTCTGGCTCAAACAAACGCTGGTGGGCACCGAACTCAAAGTTTTGCAGGAAGGAATTCCGGCTATGATACCTGCCGAGATGTGTTATTTAGGCTGGCAGGAATCGCTTGACAAACTAACCAGGCTGGTTGAGCCCGAAATTCCGGATGCATGATGAGCTCCCTCAATTAAAAAAGGCGAAGTAGCGGGCCGTATTTTTTTCATTGAAAAGAATAGAGTGTTACTGGTTAAACTCAACGGCCACGCTGCCATTGCCCCCGTCCACCTTCACAGGTATGCCGCCGCCATTCAGCGTGCCTTCAATGTGTTTTTCATCGATGGTTCCATTAAATCCGGTCATCGATCCGGCTTTCACCTTCCGCGCACGCAGTTGCAAATCAACTGCGGCATTCGCGGGAAGTTTCAATACGGTGTTCCCACCGGAGTTGTTAAGCGTGACATGTTCCACCAGTTTTAACACGGCCACATCCATGTTGCCGCCGCTGGTTGAAGCGTCGAGACCGCAACTTAACCCGGTAAGCGACAAATTGCCGCCGGAAGAAACGGCACGCAGGCTTCCATCAATATTTTTCGCTGCGATGGAGCCGCCACTGGTACCGGCATCAATGGTTCCCTTAAGATCTTCCAGGGAAATATTTCCTCCCGAGGTGTGGAGCTTGATGTTTCCCTCGACGGTTTCCGCAGCAATATTGCCGCCACTTGTGCTGATGTCTATATCTTTCATCGAATGGGCGATGTGAATGTTGCCGCCGGAAGTGGCTCCCCTGATGCTGCCGCTAACATGGTCGACAGCAATATTTCCACCGCTGGTGGTGAACCGCTGTTTGCCGCCGGTGAGATTCTTCAACACAATATTGCCGCCGCTGGTACGCAGTTCGCTATTAATATTGGTTGGCACATACATCCTGAACGATATACCCAGCGAGTTTCTCCGTTTGTACGACAAAGGTTTTCTTTTCGCTATGGCCTTTAGGTTATGATTGTCGGTAGTGATGGTCAGGTCATATTCTTCCGACAAGCGTTTCTCCACTTCCTCTTTGGTCAGGTTCCGGTCGCGGTCGTTGCCTGGCCATACATACACTTCTATGCGGGCTTCGCCTGCATTAACGCCCTGGATCAGGAGGTTGCCGCCCGACGTTTCGGCATACACCTCGCGGATGTCGCTGTTCGATAACGATTGGGTTTGTATGGGTTCTTCGCGATTATACCGCTGCGAAATAGCCGGGAGCGTGATGGCGGCCAATGCAGCCGTAACAACGATTTTCTTCATAACCATGTTTTCGTAACACATGACAGAACGATGCCAGTTTACAAACACTTGTTTTCTATATTGTTATGTGTTTAAGCGATAATTGAATGTACCGTTGTGATACAGCAGTTGTACGGAAACGGGCAATCGCGGCAAACGGACCAGTCATTAACGGTGAGATGATGATCCAAAAACAGCAACTGCCCCAATTGTAGTATTTTCATTCACAAAACGCATTGAGCCTTGCCCGAAAAGTATTTACGCCTTTCTGAATTCACTGCCGAAATTCAGCGGACCATCACCCACCGGTTCGCGGGACAAAAATTTTGGGTGATGGCGGATGTTACCAGTCATC
>CBIGXK010000405.1:0-3218 GCA_966193805.1 uncultured bacterium
GAACAGGATGTAATTCGCGTGCGGATAGGCGGTTGTCAGCAACTCCTCGATCTGCTCGGGCGTTTTTACCTGCGTTCTGTTATCCGGCTCCTTGTCGAGATATTTTTCACATCCCGATGAAAGCGCCGCTATTGCCAGGATCCCATATAAAATAAGTTTGTTCATCTTCTTTCTTATTAAAACCCTATTCTTAAGGATAAGGTTGCCTGCCGGTTAATCGGCAATGCCACACCACCCGCATTAAAAAATTCCGGATCCTGGCCGTGCAGGGCGCGGTCCGCATAAATCAGCCAGAGATTATTGCCCACCACGTTTATGGAAGCGGTCGTAAACGGCGTGCGCCCCATCCAGGCCGCCGGCAGCTCGTAATTCAGCGAAACAGACTTCAGCCTCACAAACGACCCATCCACCACCCTGGCAGTAGAATAGTTATAATTATTATACGGATAAACGTTGTTTCCGTCTTCGAGAAACACCACCCTGCTACTGGCAATCGAAGGAACATTGGTGATCTCTTCGTCGCCGGGCAGTGTCCACCTGTTCCTGAAGTCATTGGGAAGCGCATCAAGATCGGAGTAACGCGGGCGGAAAACAGGATTGAGCCTGATCTTGTTGCCTGCCTGGTAAGAGATGTGAACGATGAGAGAAATATTTTTGTAGCGGAACGTATTGGTGAAGCCGCCCACTATCGTGGGATCCACGGGTCCTTCATATACCAGGAAATCGGTCACATCGCTCTGTAAAAAAACGCCGTGATCAACGGCGCCCTTTTCGTTCCTGAACACAGGAACGCCCTCCTTATCCAATCCTGCAAAGGGAATGGAAAAAAGACCCCTCACCGGATAACCGAGTTTGGCGCCGCCTTCGGGTACTACCAGATCAAATATGAGGGGAAAATTTTCGGTGCGTGTAATTTCATTCGTGTTATAGCCGAAAGTAAGATTGCTTTGGTAGCTGAAATTTTTAGACCTGTATGGCGTTCCGCCGATGGTAAATTCTATACCCTGCGACTTCAGATCCGCATAGTTTGCTGCCTTGGTCAATTGCCCGCCGATACCGGAAGTCCGAATGAGGTTGATGAGGTCAAGGCTTTTTCTGCGATATGCGTCCACCGAGATATTGAAACGGTTCTGAAACAGTCCAACGTCAACGCCAACGTTGGTTTCATACTTCTTCTCCCACGTCAGGTCGGCATTTTCGAGGTTTTCAATATCTATTGCCAGTTGCCTGTCGTCGAGATAGGGTCTCGTGGTGAGCTGCGTGCGCAGCACGGCGAGGGAATTGGTGGCATTGCCGTAATTCGCATTCAACCCGTAGCTGCCGCGGAGGGTGAGGTAGCTGATAGCGTTGATGTTTTGCAAAAACGGCTCCTGCTCTATGTTCCAGCGGCCGGCAACCGTCCATGAATTCAGCCACCTGGCATTTTTGGAACGGCCCAGCCTGTTCGAACCGTCTCTTCTTAACGTTCCGTTGATGGTGTATTTTTTATTGTAGGTGTATTGAAGATTTCCAAAGTAGCCCACGAACCTTTCATACTCGTTGCCCATTCCATAATACTGGAGACTGTTCTCAATAAATTGCTTCACGATGCGGTAGTCGACGAACGGCACGCCGCCGTTTTCATATTGATAGCCAAACCCCGTATTGTTTGAATTTTGCCTGTCGCTGTATTTTACTTCCTGCCCCACCAGCGCCTGCACCTGGTGCACTTCTGCAAAAGTTTGGTTGAAATTCAGCGTATTTCTAAACGTGTAATTTTTCAATTCATCTTCGTCTCTGTTGTAAAAACCGCCATAAGGCAGCACAACGATAGGCGGAGCCTCGGGATCGTCGGGATCCCTGTACAGGAATTTGTTGGCTTCGGCAATCGTTGAAGTACCCGCCGCCCTGAAGGCATTCGCCTGGTTGGAGTTTTCGGTGATCTGGTGCTCCTGGGTGCTTTTTACATACCGGATGGCGCCAATAAAATTGTAAGTGAGGGCAGGCGTGATCCTGTATTGAGCGTCTCCGGTAAGATTAAGGTCCATTACGGTGAGATCTATATAATTGTTTCTTACTTCATTGATGATGTTGAATGGCGCGAAATTTCGGCGGAAGTATTCCAGCTCGCCGTTGTCGTCGTAAGCCGTGAGCACCCTGCTGGTGTTGAGCGCATAGCTAAAGGGGTTGATGTCGAAGTCGCGATCATAGGAACCCGACACCGGGTTGCTGATCCTGCTGATGGTGCCGGGCGCACGTTGCTGGCGCACCGATGCCTGTACTTTGAAGCCGGCGGTAAACCTGTCGCTGAAGTTATAGGTATTTCTCAGGTTAATGGTGTAGCGTTTAACCCTGTCGGCAATCGTCCATCCCTGGTCGTTGTAATAGCTGGTCGAAAAGTAAGATTGCGCCTTGTCGGAGCCATGCGAAAGGCTGAGGGAATGTTCCTGTGTGAAGGCGTTCCTGAATAAGATGTCGAACCAGTCCGTGTTTTTCGCCCCGTATTTCAGTAAAAAATCCCGCTTCGCTTCGGTTGTATTTTTCAGCACAAACTCACCGGTATTCGGATCAACGGTCTTGATAAGGTCCGCCATCTTTCCATATATGCCGGCATCGGCCCTGTTGGCTATGCTGTTGAAATCGAGGAAGCCTTTTCTTGAATTTTCCAGTTCCGCATACACCGACAACTGGTCGGCAGAGTTCATAATGTCAAATTGCGAATAACCAGGTTTGAACTGCACGCCAAAATTACCCGTGTATCCCACCGTCAGTTTTCCGGATTTGCCTCGTTTGGTGGTGATCACGATCACGCCGTTCATGGCGCGTGCGCCATACAAAGCAGTAGCGGCAGCGTCCTTAAGGATGTCGAAGCTTTCAATGTCGTTCGGGTTTAATCCTGCCACTGCCGACCCGAGCATCGTATTGGGGTCGCCGCTCGAAAGCTGATCGTTGGAAATATTCACAATATCTTCCAGCACCACCCCGTCGATCACCCATAACGGTTTGTTGTCGCCGGTAATGGAGGTGGCGCCGCGAATGCGCACCTTTGGCGCCGCACCAAATGTACCCGAAACGTTCTGTATGGCCACACCGGCGGCACGCCCCTCGAGCATCCGGCTAACATCCGTCACGCCTTCCATTTTGATCTTATCCATGTCGAGCTTAACAGCGGCCCCGGTAAACTTGCTTTTATCTATTCGCTGAAATCCCGTCACGATTACGTCGGTACGTGTGCCGGC
>CBIGXK010000406.1:0-3190 GCA_966193805.1 uncultured bacterium
TCAGGCAGATGAAAGCCGTTAATGTAGATTAGCTGACAATTAAGCCTGAACAAACGGTGATCAATGCCACTCTGGTGGTGCGAAAATCATCTCGAAAGAAAAAATAGCGTGTATTGTCAACAATTTAATCGATACCATGAGTAAATATTTCATCATAATATTCGCGATCATGACATTAGCTTGCAACAACCAGGATGAACCTCGTGAAAAAGAGCCAACCTCCCCGGCAGCGGCGGGTACTTTCAGTTACGATGCGCAGTTTTTAGCGAAATACGATTCGGGGCTGGTGCGGCTTGCGAACGACGAGGCCGCCATTCTTGTTTCTCCGAAATACCAGTCGAAAGTCTTTACCTCCACTGCTACCGGTGATTCGGGTAAAAGCTTTGGGTGGATCAATTACAAAGCATTCGACGCACCTTATGATCCGCACATGAACGGGTACGGCGGAGAAAACCGTTTGTGGCTCGGCCCTGAAGGAGGTAAGTATTCGCTGTATTTTAAAAAGGGCGACTCCATGGTGTTCGATAATTGGAAAACGCCGGCGCCCATCGACACTGCTGCCTGGGAAGTGACGAAAGAAGGTGGCAGGTCGGTAACAATGGCGAAAGATATGAGTCTTGCAAACTACGCCGGCGCCACTTTGCCGATGAATGTTGAACGTACCATTACGCTGTTGGATAAGACGCAAATTGAACAGGCCCTTTCTTTGACGCTTGGCGATGCCGTGAAATATGTGGGTTATGCAACGGAAAATGTCTTAAAGAACACAGGCAGTGACGGGTGGACGGAGAAAACCGGTATGCCGAATATCTGGATACTCGATATGTTCAATCCTTCGGATTCAACGACAATAGTGGTTCCATATAAAGCTGCCGCCAAGGGAGAAAAGGTGGCGACGACTGATTATTTTGGAGAGATAGGAAAGGACAGGATCAAACTGGATGGCAATACATTGTTTTTTAAGGCCGATGGAAAGAGCAGGGGTAAGTTGGGTATCGTTCCGAAGTATGCGATGAATGTGAGCGGCAGTTACGATGCGGAACACAATGTGCTTACGGTTGTGACTTTCGATGTTGACAATAACGCGAAATATCTCAACCAGGAATGGACCACCAGCAAACCGGTATTCAGCGGCGATGCCTCGAATGCGTATAATGATGGTCCGCTGTCCGATGGTTCGCAAATGGGACCGTTTTATGAACTGGAAAGTGTGTCGCCCGCTGCGGCCCTTGCTCCCGGTGAGACTTTGGTTCATCGGCATAATGTGTATCATTTTACCGGTAGCAAACAACAGTTGAATGAGATTGCGACGAAAATGCTTGGTGCATCTGTAGAGGAGATTGAAGGCGTGTTTTAAGGAAGAATCAAATATTTCTAAGAAAAGAATTAAATAATAAAACTCAATGCTATGCATCCCAAAATAGGTATTCGCCCCATTATTGACGGAAGATTAGGTGGCGTTCGTGAATCGCTCGAAACGACAACCATGAACATGGCAAAGGCAGTTGCCGGCCTGTTCACGAAAGAAATAAAATACCCCGATGGCAAACCCGTCGAAGTAGTGATTGCCGATAGCTGCATTGGCGGAGTAAAAGAAGCAAGCGACTGCGCTTCAAAATTTGAAAAAGAGAATGTGGGTGTGTCGCTTTCCGTTACCCCATGCTGGTGCTACGGCAGCGAAACGATGGACATGAACCCGCACTTGCCAAAAGCCATATGGGGATTTAACGGTACGGAGCGGCCCGGCGCCGTGTACCTCGCCGCAACCCTTGCGGCGCACAACCAGTTCGGACTTCCGTCGTTCGGCATTTATGGACACGACGTGCAGGACATGGGCGACCAGTCAATTCCCGATGATGTCAAGCAGAAGCTGCTGTCGTTTGCACGGGCCGGGTTGGCAGTGGCACTGATGAAAGGAAAATCTTATCTCGCTATCGGTTCGGTGAGTATGGGCATCGCGGGCTCCATCGTGAACAACGATTTCTTCCAATCGTATCTTGGCATGCGAACAGAATACATCGATTCATCGGAAGTATTAAGAAGGGTGCAGAAAAATATCTATGACGAAGATGAATTCAAAAAAGCATTGGCATGGGTGAAGAAAAATTGCAAAGAAGGGGAAGACTTTAACCCGAAAGAAAAACAATTCAGCAGGGAACAAAAAGATAAGGATTGGGAATTTGTAGTGAAGATGACGATGATCATCCGCGACCTGATGACCGGCAATCCGAAACTGAAAGACAAGGGATTTGGAGAAGAAGCGATGGGCCATAATGCCATTGTCTCCGGTTTCCAGGGGCAGCGCCAATGGACCGACTTTCTGCCGAATGGTGATTTTGCAGAAGCGATTCTCAATTCATCATTTGATTGGAACGGTATTCGCGCGCCTTACATGGTGGCCACCGAGAACGATGCAATGAATGGCGTGAGCATGCTGCTCGGCTATTTGTTAACCAGCACACCTCAGATATTCGCTGATGTACGCACTTACTGGAGCCCCGACGCAGTGAAACGCGTTGCAGGATGGACGCCCGATGGTGCCGCCAAACAGGGATTCATACACCTCATTAATTCCGGCTCTGCAACACTCGATGGCAGTGCACGCCAGCAAAGAGACGGCAAACCCGTGATGAAGTCTTTCTGGGAAATATCGGAAAAAGAGGCACAGGATTGCCTGGATGCCACCACGTGGTATCCTGCAAATAATGGTTACTTCCGCGGAGGGGGCTATTCATCAAAATTTGTTACGAAGGGTGGAATGCCGGTTACGATGTGCCGAATGAACCTCGTGAAAGGGCTTGGGCCCGTGTTGCAGATTGCCGAGGGGCACACGATTGATCTCCCGGAAAAAGTGCACAACACGCTCGATGAGCGCACCGACCGTACCTGGCCAACTACCTGGTTCGTTCCCGTGTTGAACGATTCACCCGCATTTAAAGATGTTTATGCCGTGATGGCCAACTGGGGCTCGAATCACGGGTCTATCAGTTATGGACACATTGGTCATGAGCTGATAACGCTTGCTTCCATGTTAAGGATTCCTGTATGCATGCACAATGTTGCCGACGAGCGGTTGTTCCGTCCGTCTGCCTGGAACAGCTTTGGAATGGATAAGGAGGGAAGTGATTACCGGGCTTGCAGCACGTACTGCGCGTTGGCTCCGAGGTGCGCCTGCCAGTCCGTGGAGGCG
>CBIGXK010000407.1:0-3189 GCA_966193805.1 uncultured bacterium
GCACAAAGACTATAAAACACAAGGTTTTTTTGCCTGGCTGATCTGGATGTTTATCCACCTGATGTCGTTGGTCGGTTTCCAGAACCGGCTGTTTGTGCTGCTGCACTGGGTCAGGAGCTACTTCAGTTACGACAAAGGCATCCGGTTCATCCTGGGCCAGAAAAAAGAAAACATTCCGGTAGAGGCCACTGTAGATCACAAATCCATCACCTGATGGCAACAGCCTGCTTTGTTTTTTAAAAGAAAAAATGATTTAAAAAAACTATTCATAAAGATCAGCGGTGTCGCATTTTGCAACATCATAAAGCACCTTCCCCATTTTCTCAGTAACCACCTTAAAATACTTCTCCCCCTTTTCCGCAGTTGCCTTTTTAGGATTACCCGTTCCCGTATCTGCAGATATCTGCGACCATTTTCTCTCTGCCCACACCCAACCTTCAGAAAACTCCCTGATCCTGGGCCTCTTCTCTGTTCCGTCGCCCGCTTCCGCCAGCGGCCGCACCAGGTGAGGCGTAAAATACATCAGCAGGCTCGTTTCCATTTCATCGGCGTGATCGCCGCCCTCTTCAAAATAATCAGCCTTATTCAACGCATGAAACCAATTGGATGTGCAGAGAAACATCTTCGGATATTTCAACCCCAGCTCGCGCAGCATGGTTTTAAAATCATTACCACCATGGCTGTTTAAAATAAACAGCTTGTAGATACCCTGCCGGTGGAGCACTTCGATGATATTATCGAGTATGGCCATCTGCGTGGAAGGGTTCAGGTTGATGTCAAGCTTAATATCGGACTGTCCTGTGTTTACACCGAAGGGAACCGTGGGCAATACCACCAGCTTCGCGCCTTTTTCATACGCGATCCTCGCGGATTCCGCAGCGATGTGATCTGCTTCGATAACATCGGTTGCATAAGGAAGATGGTAATTGTGCGCTTCTGTTGCGCCCCACGGCAGCACTGCCAGTTCAACTGCTGCGTCTTTGATAAATTTCCAATGGCATTCGGCAAGAATATATGGTCGCATTATTACGTTTTACGGCAATTTAGGACACACACTTCTCCCATGCAAGATTAATATCGCATCTTGATGATTTTCACCGAGCGCACCAGCTTCTCATTAACGCGCAGTGTGGCAAAATATAATCCCGTTCGCAGGTTCGCACTGAAGGCATTTATCTCCAGCACATTGTTGCCTACCGGTCGTGTACCGAAGTCGCGCCGGTAAACGAGCCGTCCGTAGCTGTCGTGTATCTCTACAAGTATCTTATCCGTTGCCTGTTTATTATAGAACAGTAGCCGTACGGTATTCGTGAACGGATTTGGATAGGCAATGAAATTATTGTTATCTGCCTCGGCGGGTGGAATGCTGTCCACCGGCGGCGGAATTTGCGGTATGGAATCAATCGGTGGATTGTCTCCTCCCGGGATAGTGTCGATCGGCGGATTATCGCCTCCGGGTATCGTATCCACAGGTGGGTTATCTCCGCCGGGAATAGTATCGATCGGCGGATTATCGCCTCCCGGAATCGTATCAACCGGCGGTGGATTGTCTCCTCCAGGTATAGTATCAACCGGCGGCGGGTTGTCGCCACCTGGAATAGTATCCGGCACCTCAGTGTAACTGTATTCCTGGATGATCACTCCCGCAGCAAATCCCCAAGCCGCTTCCGGTGATGTTGAGAAGTCGAGCAGCAATTTTCCGTCAGGATCCGGAGCAACATCGTTGATGTAAACAATTTTAGTGGTATTCATCCAGGCATTCAGGTAAACAGTTTTATCGTTTACGGTATATGTTCCGGTGTAGTTACCTGCGAACCAAACCGGAAGGCCTGAGCTGCCGACAAATCCGAAGCGGTAGCGTTTCGCGTGATTAAGGCCTGTTAACCTGAACTCACACAACTGCTGGTTATCCAGCCAATACGTTGATTCAAGCACCCTGTCGGGCACAACCCCGGAATTGTTGCCGGTTACCCTGCCTCCGGTATTTTCGCCATTGAACATTTTCTCGAGCGTCATGTCCATGGTGGTCGCCTTTCCGGACTGATCTCTCAGGTTCGTCATCGTAAACGTAGCGATCGGAGATTGCGCCGTGTTGTTCCAGGGTGACGGAGCATTCGGTACGGCTGTATTGAAATTCACATACACGATCGTTTGCGGCGTGGTGAACGACACGCGCTTGCTATAGTCGGATGCCGACGACCCCGACCTCGCCCTCACGCGGTACCAGTATTTTGTATCGGGCGACAAACCAGTATTCGTGTAACTGGTGGAGTTGCCGGGAAGCATAATATTCGTCACATTTTGCCTGAACAGCGAATCCGTGGCGCGCACAAGTTCGTAGCCGTTGTCGGCGCTTTCATTCTCTGTTCTGTCCGACCACGTAATCGTTGCAGTGGTGCGGTCGGTTACTTCTGTGTAAATATTGTTTGGTCCCAACAACAAGATCGACGGATCATATTCCTCGATGGAAATGGCATTCAGGTACGTGAACGAGCTTGATGAGCCTTTTCTCACTGTTACCAGTATTTGCCCATTCGCATCCGGCGTAATGGAATTGAGGTTTGCCGTTTGCGTGGTGTTGTATCGCGCATTCAGGTGTGATTGGCGGGCACCACTGCTATAAGCGGCATCAGCCGTGTAGCCTTCATTGTGGGAGCCCACCAGCACAATATTGTAAAGCTTCGACTGGTTAAGTCCGCCAATGATGATCTGTTTGTCTTCTTCAACAGTATCGGCAATGCCTGCACGCAGTACGGCATCGGGGAACACGCCGGAATTATCTCCCGTAAGATGTCCCAACCGGGTAACCTTCCACCATGCATTGACGAATGTAACAGACAGCGAAGTTGGCGTATTGGTTTCATCTTTTAAAGATGTCATGGAACTTCCCGCCGCAGGCATGCCGAGCCAGTTGTTCCAGGGAGCCGGTGCATTTCCGGTGGTTGTGTCACCAGCAAAATTTACCAGCACCGATCTTGTCTTTTGGTCGCCAACGGTGATCATTACGAGCGCCGTATCGGCCTTTCCATAACTGTCGGTTGCAATAACGCGCACATTGTACATGCCCGTGTTATCAACAGCGGGACTCGCTTTAATATAATAATTGTTACTTCCGGAATAGACCAGCGAAACGAACGGAGGATAATTTTCGATTTTCACTGTCGGCACGTCGCCTGCATCGTCTGATAC
>CBIGXK010000408.1:0-3171 GCA_966193805.1 uncultured bacterium
CATGTCTGAATGTTAAACGAATTTCGGAAAAGCTGTTATGGCACGCAAAACAAAAGAGAATGCACTGGAAACCCGCAGCCAATTACTGGATGCGGCGGAAAAAGTATTCTTTGATAAAGGCTTCTCGCAAACCAGCTTGATGGACGTGGCAGAAGCCGCCAATATGACGCGCGGCGCTATTTACTGGCATTTCAAAAACAAAGGCGACCTGTTTGAGGCTATGGCTGATCGGGTTCGCCTGCCGCTGGAAAGCCTATCTGAAGCCTGTACCGACCCGAATGAAAAAGACCCTTTGGGAAAACTGCGGGATTTCTTCGTTCAGGTTCTCAAGGAAAGTGCCCGCAACCCCAGGCGGCGGCGAGTTCTGACCATTTTGTTTCATAAATGTGAACTCAATGATGAGACACGGCAAGTTGAATTGCGTCGCCAGGCGGCCTGTTTCGAATACCTGCAACACACCGAGCAATGCCTGCAAAAAGCAATTGCACTCAAACAGTTACCGGCGGATCTTGATGTTCAACAGGCAGCCATCGCCAAATTGGGATTGGTCATGGGGCTTATCAGCCATTGGCTGTTCATGCCCGGCAGTTTCGACCTGGAAAATACTGCTGAGACTATGGTGGACAGTTATTTCTCCATGTTGCAACACAGCCCGCACCTGCGCATAAAACCGGCCTCGATCAAGTGACCAGCGTACGATCATGACCGGGCATGGCCATGTTAAAAAATGTTAGCAACTGAAAAAATCCTCCTGCATCAGCCAGACCACTGAATTTATGAAATCCATGGCGGTCTATTGGCCAAGTTGATCATCACTCCATAGGCTTACGTATAACCCAATGCGTTCAAACAATCGTTGGAGCATTGCAGTCAGCATCTACAAGCCATAAATGTGAACAAATCGGCTGTGCAAATATCAGCCAGTTCCCCGTATTGCTGGCCTGCCTAACGCCAACTGAGCTATAGTAAGGACTGATTTACGACGCATTCTGTTGAGCGAAAATGCGCCCAATGAAGTGAATGATTGTATTGTGGGATATAGCCTGGGTGAACATTCACCGACGCTACCCGGCATGCCCAACCATGAGATCCTGTCTATGTACACCGCTTTTACAAGAAATATCGTTAAACCTTTCCTGTTAACCCTGCTTTTAGCAACCTATGGCGTAAATACCCTGGCCTTACCGGCCCTGAAACAAACGCCTGAACAGGAAAAAGCGGCAATTGAAGTTGTCACCCAACTACATAAAAAACATTACCGCGATCAGGAATTGGATGATGCACTTTCCGCGCGCTTTCTCGACGATTATTTAAAAGCACTCGATCCCGCCAAGAATTATTTTCTGCAAGGCGACATTGATGAGTTTGAAAAAAGCCGCAAGAAATTCGACGACTATTTGAAGAAGGGCGACCTCAGCCAAGGCTTTGCTATTTTTAACCGTTACAACGAGCGGGTAGAAAAGCGCCTGGATGCCATACTCGCACAATTGGCTGACGAAACGGTAAAGTATAATTTTGAAGTGGAAGAATCTATTTCCACAGATTGGGAAAATGCCCAATGGCCCGCCAACCAAAAAGAAGCCGATGCCTTATGGCAGAAACGCATCAAATTTAATCTGCTCAACCTGATGCTGACGGGCAAGACTATTGAAGAAAGTAAAACCACACTTGAAAAACGTTTTAAAAATCAATTACGCCGGGTAAAGCAACAGGATTCAGAAGAAGTCTTCAGTGTGATGATGAACTCGCTGACCATGCTTTACGATCCGCACACCAATTATCTGTCCCCGCGCAATGCAGAAAATTTTAATATCAATATGGCTCTGTCACTGGAAGGCATTGGCGCCGTGCTGCAAAGTGAAGATGAATATACCAAGGTCATGCGTCTGGTACCGGCAGGTCCGGCGGCGAAGCAAGGTGAATTAAAACCGGCAGACCGTATTGTCGCTATTGGTCAAGGCACAGAAGGTGAGATGGTTGATGTGGTCGGTTGGCGTCTTGATGAAGTGGTCGATCTGATTCGCGGAAAAAAAGATACCATAGTGCGCCTGGAAGTCTTGCCGGCTAAAGCCAGCCCCGGCAACAGTAAAGTTATCAGTATCAAACGCGAGAAGGTCAAACTGGAAGAACAGGCCGCGAAGAAACATATCTTCAATGTCGGTGAAGGCGAACATATTTTTAAAGTTGGCGTTATCGACATACCTACCTTTTATATGGACTTCGAAGCCTACCGTAATCGCGATCCAAATTACAAAAGCACCACCCGTGACGTGTTTAATTTACTGGGCGAGCTCAGCGAAGAAAATGTTGACGGTGTGATTATTGACCTGCGCGAAAACGGCGGTGGTTCATTACAGGAAGCGGCGGCGCTGACAGATTTGTTTGTCGATCCGGGCCCTGTTGTGCAGATTCGCCAAAGCAATGAAGTCATTTCACGCAGCTACCGCTCCTATTCACCGGCAGTGTATCGCGGTCCGGTGGTGATTCTTGTTGATCGCCTCAGTGCGTCAGCATCCGAAATTTTTGCGGGCGCTATTCAGGATTACAGCCGCGGCATTATTATCGGTACCCAGTCCTTCGGTAAGGGCACTGTACAGTCTATGTTGCCGTTGAAACATGGCGACCTGAAAATTACTGAATCGAAGTTTTACCGAATTTCCGGTGATAGTACACAACACCGTGGCGTAGTACCGGATATTGAATTGCCGACGTTGATCGACACCGAAGAAGTGGGCGAAAGCAGTTATGACAACGCCCTGCCCTGGGATCGTATTCATGCTGTGAAACATGATAAATATTTTGATATACCCGCACTCTTGCCTGCCATCAATCAACGTCATGAAGCGCGGATAAAAACTGATCCTGATTTTGTTTTCCTGCGCGAACAGCGTGCCATGGCAGATGAAAACAATGAGAAAAAAGCTGTTTCATTACGCAAAACCACCCGCGAACTGGAACAAAAGCAGATGGAACAACGTATCCTGGTAATGGAGAATCGTCGACGCAAGGCAAAAGGGCTGGAGCCCTACGCGTCCTATGAGGACATTAAAGATACCGATGCCGCTGTTGGCGAAGACGGCGAGGAGATCATCAGCGCCGAGCCGGAGAAGATTGACCCTGCCAACGATCCCTTCCTGAATGAAGCAGGACAAGTACTGGCAGACTTTATCC
>CBIGXK010000409.1:0-3171 GCA_966193805.1 uncultured bacterium
GTGATACATAGTAGTATATTATCACTTAGTTTTGGGTTATAAACGCATCAACATGGCACAGCACCTTCAAACACATGCAGACACGGGATATTTGGCGATCGTTCTTCTCCTGGCATACGTGCTGAGCAGCGCCCCCAAATTCGTGAGGAACCTGGACCATGATAAACAACTCGCGAAAACTGAACACAAGTCATTTACACGAAATATGATAAAAGCCGGCAAATCGGCCGTTCAGCAATATGTAAGGGCATGGGAGAGGGTGCAGGGCTCGCTCACACCGGCGGTCACTCCACAGCAACCCGCTACACTAACTGAGAACCTTCCTGGCCTCCTCAAGAATAATTGATTTGATCTTTCCCTGGAACATCGCGGCAGCCGCCGGCAGCTTACTATCCAGCGCCACATCATTATCATTCACGATGAGTGTTCCCGACACCGGCATGTTCATCACCCTGAACGAAAAATTGCCTGTATTGCTCTGCCAGTCCTGTTGCAGGTCGCTTACCTGGTTACCAAATTTTGCTTCCACATTTTTTAAGACAGATTGAATCCGGTTAAGTGCCTCCTCCTTTCCCAGTTGGTGAGGTATGCTCATTGAGAGATTCGACATAAGTGTGTTTGTTATATCAGGCAATATTACAGTTTCTGCCAGTGCTGCGGGCCCGCAAATACGTTTAATTTTGTTTGCCTATATTTATCAATCTCATTGATAAAAATTGCCAATTGGAAATATTTGAAGCGTACAGAGGAATGTATGATTGCAGGTTCCTCCCTTCTTACGCACAATATCTTATGGAGAAGCATCTCGACGAATTCTCGAAAGAAATGCTGGTGCAGAGCCGTACCCTGGGCCTCCCGCTCATGAACCGCCTCGCCGCCCGTTATACCGATGAAGAGATTTTCACCATCTCCCGCGAAACATCAAAAAACTATCTTCAGCTTCTTTCCATGAATAAGGCACGCCGCCAGGTGGCTTTGGCAATGGAAAGGTGGCGCAGGGATGAACTGGAAGTGGTAAACAAGATGGACGTTGATGGCAGGGACATTACGGTGCTGAACCATCTGCGGGGACAGGCGCTCAAGAAATTTCTTCCTGTTTACACCAATGACACCGGCACGATCATGGCCATCAATTCGGAGATCGATTTCGTGATACTCGGCAACATCACGAGCGCCATGGATATTTATATAGATATCCTGAAGAGCGAAGTGTTTGAACAAAGTAACTTCTCCACTAAACTGATAAAAGCATCGCCTGCGGTAACCTTCCTGTTCGACCTGGTTAACCACAAACAGCTATTTGTTAGCGGCAGCGCATACGACGTAACCGGGTACCTGCCCGAAGAAATACTCGGAATGGACGATGCCTTTCTTGTTGGCCTCACACACCCCGACGACCGCGAGCTACTGCAAAATAATATTGATTCGCTGATGCGCGAAGGCACCAACGAAACGCGGCAGGTGGAGTACCGGTTTCGACACAAAGACGGAATGTACCGCTGGCTGCGCATGTATGAAGTGATCTTCAAGAAAGATGCGGAAGGCAACCCGGTGGAGATGCTGGCAAAAACATTTGAGATCACTCACGAAAAAGAGATCGCGATGGCCCTGCAAAAAAGAGAGCAGCAACTGCTCGAAGCGCAGTCCATCGCCCACATCGGCAGCTTCGAGTGGATAATACCCAACAACGAATCCACCAATTCGGAAGAACTCTACCGGATTTTCGAAATGGACAAAAGCCGGCGCTACGACGAGTTTATGAATTCCGTTCATCCCGACGACCAGCCAAAGGTGGAGGAAGCGCTGCGCAACTCATTTACGACCGGACAGTATGAATGTGAATTCCGATACCTGGTGAACGGGAAAGAAAAAATGATATGGTCGCTCGGTAAAGTGGAATTCATCGACGGCAACCCATACAGGATGGTGGGTATCGTGCAGGATATTTCGACTTTTAAAAAGCTCGAAAGAGAGCTGGTCGAAAAAACGAATGAACTGGCGGCGACGAACGAGAGTTTGCGCCAGTTCGCTTTTATTGCCAGCCACGACATGAAGGAACCGCTGCGGAAGATCATGATGTTCGCGGAGCTCGTTATGAATGCCGAGAAAGAAAAGATTTCTGAAAAGTCATTGGGGCAACTGCAGAAAATGCAACATTCGAGCAGAAACCTGTACACTATGATAGAATATATTCTTTCGTTCTCGTTACTCGAGGCCAAACAGGAAAAAGAAAATGTCAATCTCGACGCTCTTGTGGCCAGTGTAAAAGATCTGCTCGAGGAGACCATCAAAGAAAAACAAGCCCGGATCATTGCAAACAACCTGCCGGAAGCATGGGTGATACGACCGCAGATCAGGCAGTTGTTTCAAAACCTGGTATCTAATTCGCTGAAGTTTTCACGCGATGGCGAAGCACCCGAAATTGTTATCAGCGGCGCTATTACATCGTCGCCCGCATTTTTACCTCCCAAAACGGCGCCGAAATATTTGGAAGTAACCGTTCAGGATAATGGCATCGGTTTTCCGGAGGAGGCGAAGGAAAAGATATTCGAGTTATTTAACCGCATTCACCCAAGGTCGCAGTATGAAGGAACAGGATTGGGGTTATCCATCAGCCGGCGCATCATCGACAACCATAATGGCTCGATCAAAGCGTTTCCGGGAGCAGGCAAGGGCGCGCGTTTTTTTTTTGTGATTCCTCAATAGCTGCTATGCATCTTCGGGCATGCTCAGTGTCCAGTATCTTACAATTGTTGAAAGTGTTTCTTTCCATTCCGAGTGCTTCACCGGTTTCTTAAAGATACCCTGTATGTTGGATGTGATGGGGTCGCTGATCACGTCGGGATGCGAAGGTGCAGTGGAAAAAAAGAGGTACGGGATCCTTTTGAAATTCACCAGCGGGTCGAGGTTGAACGTGTCGCGCAATTGAAAACCGTTCAATACGGGCATGTTGATGTCGGAGATGATGAGGAAAGGATCAACGTCCGGCTTTTGCAAAAATGCGATCACTGAGGAGGAGTTCTTGAATAGATGGATCTCGTTCGGCAGGTTGAATTCTGCAAAGATCTCGATCAGGAGACTCAGATCGTCGTCATCGTCGTCGACATCGAACGTGGGCACCGACAGACCGACGGCGACGAGTAGCCCTTGCATCGTCGCCGGGGCGCCGGC